>NZ_JBKHUP010000012.1:0-102556 GCF_046565525.1 Coleofasciculus sp.
TGGAGGGGGAAACTCCAAAAAGTAAGGTTACTCGTAGAGCCAGGAAACCCCGTCAGTGATGATGGGAATCCCCACCCTCAGCAGATCCTTCGCCGGCTCAGGAGGGTGGGGAGGATGTCAAATCATTACTGCACAGCAATGCTGGGATTAGCTTGGTGAAACCAGATGAACTTGGCTCTCGGACAAACAATCGGTGGACGCTATAATATCATTCGACAACTGGGACAAGGTGGGTTTGGCGCAACGTTTGTCGCCCACGATCAACACTTACCCAGCGATCGCAATTGTGTGGTGAAGCAACTCAAACCCCAAGCGACTGACCCGTTTACCTTACAGACGGCGCGGCGTTTGTTTGAAACGGAAGCCAAAATCCTGCATCAGTTGGGACATCACAACCAAATTCCCCAGCTATTTGCCTATTTTGAAGAGAGTCAAGAGTTCTATTTGGTGCAGGAACTGATTGAAGGGGATGATCTGAGTCAGGAATTGACGCCGGGAACGTCGTTGTCACAAGTGCAGGTTATTGAGCTGTTGCAGGAAATCCTGACTATATTAGCTTATGTCCATCAGCATCATGTCATTCACCGAGATATTAATCCCCACAACCTGATCCGGCGTAAATCCGATGGCAAGTTAGTTTTAATTGATTTTGGCGCGGTTAAACAAGTTAGCACTCAGATAGTGCAGGGACAATCCTCTATCTTTACAGTAGCGATTGGTACGCCGGGATATCGACCCAGTGAACAAGCGAATGGGAATCCCCGTTTGAGTAGTGATATCTATGCAGTAGGGATTGTGGGGATTCAGGCTTTAACGGGTGCAGTACCTCAGGAACTCCCAATTGATCCAGACAGTGGGGAAATTTGCTGGCGCGATCGCACCTCAGTTAGCCCAGAGTTGGCTAAAGTCCTGGATCAAATGATCCGCTACGATTTTCGCGAACGCTATCCCTCAGCGGAGGCGGCTCTGCAGGCGTTAGAGGATCTAACTCAACCCACGAGGGCGACGGTGGCTTTAGGTACCAATTCCCCATCCTCACCGCCTGTTAATCAATCCTCTAAACGGAACAAACCGATTGTAGTTGTCCTATTAATTGCCCTGGCGGTAATTGCTGGTGGGGGAGGGGCGACAGTAGCGATGATCAACTGGATTAATTCTACCAATGCAACCCAATCCTATAACCGAGGCGAAACGCTGCTGGAGTTGAGGCGGTATGAAGACGCCCTCAGCGCCTATAATCGTGCGGTTGAACTGCAACCCGACTATGGTGAAGCATGGCTAGGTCAAGGAGAGGCGCTTTTGGCATTGGGTAAACCTGAGGCGGCGTTGGATGCTTATGATAAAGCCATTCAAATTCAGCGCGAGTATCCAGAGGCTTGGAAAGGACGAGGAGAGGCGTTAGCCACATTGCAGCGTTATGAAGAAGCGATTAGTGCGTTTGATCAGGTGACGAAACTGCAACCAGAGGATGTGGAAACCTGGGAACGTCGCGGGATTGTGCAGATGAAGTTACAGCGCTATTCGGCTGCGATCGCATCTTACGATAAAGCCTTAGAGATTCTACCCAATTATGCCTCAGCCTGGTATCGGCGAGGCTGGGCATTTCATAATTTACAACAGTACGAAGAGGCGATTAAATCTTATGACAAAGCGGTGGAACATAAGCCCGATTCTGCCGAATTCTGGTATCAACGGGGTAATGCTTTTGTCAATTTAAACAAATACCGCGAAGCCGTGGACTCCTACCAGAAAGCGGTTCAGTTCCAGCCGGATTTTTACCGAGCATGGTACAGTCAGGGCAGTATTTTAAATAATTTAAACCAGTATCAAGAGGCTTTAGCCGCCTTTGACCAAGCGGTGAAACTCCAGCCTAATAACTATGAAGCGTTGTATGGTCGGGCTTGGGCTTTGCATAAATTGGAGCGTTATCAGGAAGCTTTAACGGCTTACGAGAGGGTGATTAAAGTCAAACCCAATTCTGATCAAGCTTGGTATAACCGGGGTAATGTCTTCTATACATTACAACAATACCAAGACGCGATCGCAGCATACAACCAAGCTGTTGCCCATAAGCGCAGCCATTACCAAGCCTGGAATAGTCGCGCCAATGCCCTAGTTAACCTGAAGCGATATAGTGAAGCCTTGACGTCTTATGAAAACGCTTTGACCTATAAACCTGATTACAAAGAGGCAAAGCAGGGGAAAGACCAAACTCAGCGTCAACTTGAGGAGTTGAAAAATCAATCGTATCAGGAGTCATCTGACGAAGACGACAAAAAGAGATAAGTCAGGCTGTACCCACCCGTCAAATGTTTTCAGACGCTTCTGGCATCACCTTTGGACTACTGCTCCCCCTGTCCCCCTCTTTCAAGCTGGGCAAAGCTAACCTGCCATTATACCTGATTTCCCCCAAACATTCAGTAAATCTCTATTTTCTTCAGAAATAGTTTAGAATCAGCGCTTATAATCGGTACAGTATTCTTAGTTTCCTGTGACAGTTCTTATCCAAGCTTAACAAGTCCTATTAGTAACCCCTTAGTGATGCCTCGAATACTATTAATCGATGACGACCCTGCAATCTCAGAACTTGTCTCCATTAACCTAGAAATGGCAGGTTACGAAGTTCACCAAGCGCCAGATGGGATCAAAGGTCAGGCGCTAGCGCTGCAACTCCAGCCAGACCTGATTATACTAGACCTGATGCTCCCTCGAGTCGATGGCTTTACCGTTTGCCAACGGTTGCGTCGAGATGAACGCACCACGGATATTCCCGTGTTGATGTTGACGGCGTTGGGTCAAACTCAGGATAAGGTGGAAGGCTTCAATGCCGGTGCGGACGATTATCTAACCAAACCCTTTGAACTCGAAGAAATGCTAGCACGGGTACGCGCCTTACTGCGACGCACTGATCGCATCCCCCAAGCCGCTAAGCATACGGAAATCCTTAACTATGGTCCTTTGACCCTGATTCCAGAACGCTTTGAGACGATTTGGTTTAATCAGACGGTGAAATTAACCCACCTGGAATTTGAACTGCTACACTGCTTGTTGCAGCGTCATGGTCAAACGGTTTCTCCCAGTGAAATTCTCAAAGAAGTCTGGGGATATGATCCAGATGACGATATTGAAACCATTCGCGTCCATGTTCGCCACCTGAGAACCAAACTCGAACCTGATCCCCGTCATCCCAAATATATTAAAACAGTATACGGTGCGGGATACTGCCTCGAGTTACCGAGTAGTGAAGAAACCGCCGAGGTGGGATCATCGAACTCAGCGAAATCGGAATAGATTGAGTTTTGAGTTTTGACGTATAAGCTGTTCGGCATTTAAACCTTAATGTCAATAATGGCGAAATCCTTGTAATGCGAGCATCTTGCTCGCTACTAATACCCAATTTAAATGCATAACAGCTTACCCAAAAAAAGGGGGGGTATTGACTATTTAATTTACCCAAAAAAAGGGGGGGGTATCGACTATTTAATTACTGCATGAGGGTGTTCCGACCAAGACTGAACTACCTTGAGTGATGTTGAATGGCGCGGCTGGGTTGCATGTCCCTGAGACTGAGCCGTTTTTTGAACTGCCTGTAGTTCGGCTTGCATGACAATCATCTGAGACATTATGTTCTGCAGTTGAACCTGAAGTTGCTCAACCTCAGACTCGGTAGGTTGGGTAACATTTGCCGATGGGACAGATGTTTTTGTCTGATAACCTAAGAAGCTTTGAGCTGAGGCAAATTTCGCCGATGCTGTTTGAGAGCTAACTGGATGAGTGGTAGCGGGTTGGGTGTAGAAGGGTTGTGTGGTGATGATGAAAGGGTTACTCATCTGGAGTTTTTGGGATTTCACCACAGCATGTGTTGGTGCGGGTTCCGGTTTAACAGTTTCCTCAACCAGGTGTTGAACTTCGTGATCAGAAGGCTGAACTATTTCCAGTTCCGGTTTAACGGTTTCTTCAACCAGGTGTTGAACTTCGTGATCACAAAGCTGAACTATTTCCGGTTCCGGTTTAACGGTTTCTTCAACCAGGTGTTGAACTTCGTGATCAGAAGGCTGGGCTAATTCCTGTTCGAGTTCTTGCTCTAAAAAGTTATTGAGTCCAGCCGCTGCGAGTCGAGATTTAGAAAGTTTCAGATCTTCTAAAAGTTGTTCTTTTTCTTTAAGATTTCGCTCTAAATCCGAAAGCTGTTCTTCGGCGTGAGCCGACTTTCGAGAAGACTGAAGCCAGCCAGTTACGGCTACCGTAGCAATTCCCGTACCTACACCCAAAACACTTGCCAATCCTAGGTAAGGAGTAGCAATATCCCGGAGTTGTCCATGATGTACAGGCTCTCCCTGAAATTGGATCGTGACCTCTTTATCTCCGAAGAATGCTAGGGGTAAGGTCAAAACTGAGAACACGGCTGTCGAAAGTATTATCGGCGTAAAGAGAAATTTTCGTAAAGGAGAGCCAGTCATGATTGATAATTCCTAGTGATAATTTCCAGTATCAGTCGTATTACACAAGGCGTCTTTCTCAAATTTCACCAAATTGCAAATTGCCGATGCTGATTAAGCCATTTGGCAGGAGAGATTGCTTGGGTGTGAATCGATTGCCTTAGCTTATTTACCAGATTAGCGAATCGTCCATCAAGTCCAGATAAAGTCACAGAAAAACCTAGTGAAGTTCTGGTGAATTTTCGTTAACCAGTTATTTGTCATTCGTTTATGTCATTTATTTACACCCTTAACCCTCTACTCCTGTGCTCCTGTGAACCCAGGAACATCGTACTCTGGCTAGGGTAAGCGTGGGATGAGGTTAAACGCCAATATCTTCATTCCAGAGCGTTGGGTTCTTTTGAATAAAGTCGCTCATCATCTGTTGGCATTCCTCTAGATTCCAATCAACAACCTCCACGCCATGGGATTCCATAAATTCTCTGGCACCGGCAAAGGTTTTAGACTCCCCAGCAATAACTTTTTTAATGCCAAATTGCACCACAGCCCCGGCGCAGAGGTAGCACGGCATTAATGTGGAGTAAAGGATTGTGTCGTTATACTTACCGATTCTGCCAGCATGGCGCAGGCAATCAATTTCGGCGTGGGTAACAGGATCATCATCCTGAACGCGCTTATTATATCCCCGACCAATAATCTGACCGTCTTTGACTAAGACAGAACCAATGGGAATTCCTCCTTCCCGAAGTCCCTGTTGGGCTTGGGCGATCGCGGCTGCCATAAACTCATCCATAATCTTGCTATCCTAGAATTCTCCAAATTTCTCGCTAAATAGTACGTCTGTAGAATTTTCTCCGGAGCAGGTTATCGGGATTGGGGAGATGGAGAAAGACATTCTGAACCGCTATTGCCGATTTCACAAAAGGAACAAAAGGGTGGTGGGGATGTCAACCCCTAGTACATCGGTTCAGTCATCGGTCATCATCATAGTTGCTGTGAATTAACATCTCATCACCAATGGGAGTCAAAGATTAGGATGAAATACGGAATTGATATCGGACATAATTGCCCTCCAGATACTGGTGCTAGCAATATCGGCAAAGAAGATGATATGACCAAGGCGGTAGGGACGAGAGTGATCTCGAAGCTCAAATCCCTGAATCATCAAGTGGTAGACTGTACACCTAGTCGCGCTTCGAGTGTGAGCAACTCTTTACAACAACGGTGTAATACGGCGAATACCAATCGTGTCGATCGATTTGTATCCATTCATTTTAATGCCTTTAACGGCAAAGCTAAAGGCGCAGAAGTCTTTGCCGTGAGCAATACGGGGAAGGACATGGCTAAGCCGATCTTAGATAATATTGTTGAGCTAGGGTACTTCAATCGCGGGATTAAAGATGGTTCCCATTTGTACGTTCTCCGGAATACCGCAATGCCAGCGATTCTAGTTGAATGCTGTTTCTGCGATAATCAAGAGGACATGGATCGCTACGATGCCGAAGCCGTGGCAAATGCAATTGTCAAAGGATTAACTGGACAAACCGCATCACCGACGATTCCCCTTTCCCAAAATCCAATTGTTGACCTTCAAAAAGCCTTAAATCGACTCAAAATCAGAAGTCCCAAAGGTACACCATTAAAAGAAGATGGTTCCAACGAAGCGGATACTACAGCAGCACTTAAAACCTTTCAGGCGATCGTTGGTGTCACACCCACAGGTACTGCCGATGCTAAAACCTGGCAGATCATTACTCAAATCTTAGCCATGCCAGTCCTGCGAGAAAACCATGCCACAGGTTCTGTCGTCAAATATCTGCAACGTCGTATCGGGACGACACCCGATGGAATATATGGTCCGGGGACAGCCGCCGCCGTTGCCCGATTCCAACGGCAACAAGGGATCACGGCTGATGGCATAATCGGTTCCCAAAGTTGGAGCAAATTACTGGCTGATTGAGTCAACCCGTCGAGAGTAGGGGTTTGGTAACCAAACCCTTACTTAATGCAAATCGGCTTCCCACACTCCAATATAAATGCGATCGCGCTCATTGCGTTCAATCAACCCTTTCAAGGGAGAACCGTTGCTGCTGGTAAAACGATAGCGATTGGATTGACGCTGATAAACCTGGGTTAGTCCTTGGCGAATCTCTGGTGAGAGATTGCGACTGAGCATTTTATCTAAGGTGTCTGCCATGGTTTCTAATCCCACAGATTGGGCAAATGCCGCCTCAGTTTGGCGCAAACGTTTAGTATCGCGGTCAAACAGATAACCGAGACTGACGCGATCGCCAATAAAGTCTTCATAAGTCAATGCCTGGGTATTGTACCATAAACCTTTGGAAAGCTGGGTTGGCGTGCCTAAGGCGGCTTCCACCACTTTTCGAGGCGTTCCTGGGGTAAATCCGGGAATTTTGTCCGATAGAGGTGGTTTAGGGGTGTGGTTTTCGGGCGCAGGTGAGGGTGTCGGTGAGGGTGTCGGTATGGGGGTTGGGGAAGCAACAGGAGACACAGAAGGAGAGGGGAAGGGTAAGACTAAGGGTTCAGAGGCAAACGGCGTGGGGAGATCGGGAGAAGGCAGGAATTCTGGAGATTCTTGGATACGGAATGTGGGATCAGGTGGGGACAGGGGTGTGGGCGATTCTGGACTCACCAGTTTTGGGGAAGGAGTTGGCAGAGGTAAAGGTGTGGTTGTCGCTGTAGTTGAGGGCAAAGGGGTACTTCCAGAAGAGGCGGATACGGACTCTGGGGGTGGCTGTACGCGACTTGAGGGTTCTAGAATACGATTTAAACCCCAACCAATAGCCATAGCACTCAGGAGTAAGCCGCCAGCGATTAAACCGCCGAAGCGCCGAGAGGGGTGTCCCTCGTCTGTTGACAGGGGTTTTCTGCGGATGGGAACGGTTGGCGGAACCGCCGATTTACTTGCAGGGGGTACATCTGTGCGAGAAAGGGATAACGTGGCTGTCGCGATCGTTGTCGGATGGGCACTCAAGGCTTCCAGCATTTCCTTCGCATCCGCAAAGCGATCGCGCGGATGGAAGCGAATCGCCCGATCAATCACGGTGGCTAAATGAGAGTGACAATTCGGTGCATCCCGACGCCATAAAATTTCGCCGCTGCGGGTATCAGTTTCTAAGGTTTGCGGTAATTTGCCCGTTAGCAAAAATACCGCAATTAATCCCAAACTATACAGATCACTAGCATAGCGAGGGCGTCCTGCCGCTTGTTCGGCTGCCATAAACCCAGGTGTGCCAATGACTATCGATGGGGTGGCGTTGGCTTGAGAATGAACAACGGTTTTAATCGCTTCTTTAACAGCACCAAAGTCAATCAGGACAGGTAATCCGTCTCGCTGTCGCACAATGACATTATCCGGTTTAATATCACGGTGAACGATGTGGCAACTGTGGACATAATCCAGTACAGGCAACAGACTCAACAAAATTGCCTTGACTTGACTATCATTGAGCTGACCTTCCCGTTCTACAATTTGAGTCAGGGTATCCCCTTCAATCCATTCCTGAACTAAGTAAAATTGTCCAGATTCGGAAAAATAAGCAAATAATCGGGGAATTTGAGAGTTATTTTCACCTAACTCTTCTAAAACCGCTGCTTCCCGCTGAAATCGCTCTTGTGCTTGCTGATAGCTCTGGGGATCATGAGTCATGAATTTAAGCTGCTTAATCACACACTTACGTCCCGAAGGCATGTAAGTATCTTCAGCGAGAAAGGTATTCCCAAACCCACCTGCCCCCAGCGTCTGGAGGATGCGATAGCGATTATTGAGCAGCGTTGGCATCATGAGCGATTTAGTCAAGCTGTTTATGAATTATGAATATAAGTTGTGACCGCAAAACAAACAAGTTCATTTCTGCCTTCCTTAATGACTTTTATTTTAAATCCAGTAATCCCTGCTCTTTTAATTTGGGGTTGAAACGAATCTCATCTTGCACACCACGAGCCTTTAATTGTTCTAAAATTTCCGCTTCGACTCGCCGTGCTATTTTCTTTAATAGCTTAATTTGCCCTAATTCTTCACTCTTGTTATAGGTTAATTTATCCTCATCCGTCATCGTCTTTTTAGCATCAATAGGATGATTCCAAATGGCTTCATCTCCACCATTTCCTGGCGGGATTTCCCCATTTTCTTCAATCCAAGCCTTGCGGATTGTTTCCAAGCGAGTGCGATTGGGGCGCTCAATGGTTTCCACTTTCAACCAATAGCAGAATTGAGGTTTACGGACTAAATGTTGTTTTAAGCTGACATAAATATCGCGAGAATAGTTGACCAGTTGCAGGGTTTTCTCCTGGTCAAAAATGGCATAGACGCCGATTTTTCCGGATAAAGATTCCGGGAGATTACCCCCCTCGTCCAGATAGGGGATATATTCTAAGTCAGAGAGAGCAGGAATTGGCGTTTCAGAACTCATCAGCAATAATTAGGCTATTTTTCGATAAATCGCGCAGAGGCGGCTGGGGTTAAAGATTTTGGCTTTGAACATGAAATTGGGAGGGACATTTATAATTGCATAATCGTCAGATTCGTGATACTGTTCAAACTCCCGTGGCATACCTTTGGGAGTCCCTTCGCTGTAGGGGACAGGTTGAAACAGTAACTCGGTGAATTCCAAATCTTGACAGTGCAGTTGTCCCGCGACTTGCTGGCGGAAGGCTTCACCGTTCAACAAGTTAAATAGATGGTTCTGGGCGTCTGGTTCGAGGACAAAGCTGCCATCAAAATTGTTAACAATTTTTAAGCTAGCCATAGTTTGACAGAATTAGGAGCAAGTTGACGACTGGGATGATTATACCGCACAAGTATAGCTTTCTTAGCCATAGCAGTATGAATGTTTAATGCTTTGCTACACAAGGGTTTAGAGTCTCTGAGTAAAGGACGGAATTTATCCCAATCGAATGGGATAAATCTTTTACCTGAAGCCCAAGAACAAATTTTAGAAGAAGCCGATGAGTTGCTAAACGTTTTACCTTTTCCCCATAAACAACGATTAAAAACTTTTTTAGAACGGATTCGAGATTGTTTCCAGTATTTATCTGGGAAATAAATGATTGAAAAGAGTGCTTTGCGCCGCTAGTATGGGAGGCAGAGCCTCAAGCTGACTTTTCACAGTATTTATGTGGCGCAACGTGAGTGTTAATTGTGTAGGGGATCACTTTCACCACTATCTTTTCGGTGGCAACCCGATGTAACTCGCGCCCGCCCCGACTCAGACGAGTGGGAGAGGATGTTAAGGATGCTCCCGTATTTGCAAAGTCCGCAGTCGATTTAACGCTGCTGCTAACTCAAATCGCCGGAATAAAACTAAGTCTCCTTCGGGTAAATTCCCCAGCAAATCTAATCCCTGAGACTCAATATCTGCCATCATCCGATTTAGTACTTCGGTAACTGTATTGCGCCCATTAATATAGTGTCGCTTGGCATAAACAATCGCCTCAGCAATTGCTCGTAATTGCCCTTTTTCGACAATCTGTTCAACGGCGGCTAAATCGATTTCCTCTTTGCCAAATACAACTTCATCCACATCTCGCACTTTCAGTTTAACGTCTCGTGAACCGCGACTGGGGTCAATGCTTTCGGGTAACGGAATACGCGGCGCAATATCGCCAAACTCCTTTCCGCCTTCGGGAATCCGTTCCGTCTGATACTGCTGAGCGATCGCGCGGGCTTTTTCGGTAACATCGTAGGGCTGGAAGTTATCCATGGCGATGACGGTATCGGCGACATCAAAGTAATCACCACTACCGCCCATGACTAAAATTGTGGATACCCCATAATCGGTGTAGAGTTGGCGTATCTTATCGATAAACGGCGTAATCGGTTCCTTATATTTGGCAATCAACTGCTGCATCCGATGATCGCGAATCATAAAGTTTGTCGCCGCCGTATCCTCATCCACCAGTAATAACTGGGTATTGGCTTCCAACGCTTCAATAATATTCGCCGCCTGGGAGGTACTCCCACTCGCATTGGCGGTGGAAAATTGACGAGTAGACCGACCTTGGGGTAATTGGTTAATAAACGGCGAAATATCTACACTGGCAATACTACGACCATCTTCTGCCCGAATCTTCACCGCTGAGGCTTGAGTCACCACAAATTCCCGTCCATCCCCAGGAATGTGATTATAGACCCCAACCTCTAGCGATCGCAAGACGGTAGATTTGCCATGATAGCCACCCCCGACGATTAAGGTAACGCCGGCGGGAATCCCCATCCCCGTTACCTCACCTCGATTCGGACAATTAAAAGTTTCCCGTAATGTCTCTGGGGATTGGAAAGGTAAAGCATTTTCATCTAACGGGCGATCATCCACACCACTGCGTCGGGGTAGAATCGCATCATCAGCAATAAATGCGACTAAATTCCGTTCGGTTAACTGTTGACGCAGCCCGTCTGCATCTTCAACGGTTTCAACGTGCTGTTTAATCTCTATTGCATCCAGAGACTCGTACTTAAGCGCTTGATCAACAATCTCAGGAATATCATCACACAACATTTCCGCCGCCTGACGCCCAGAGATGCGCCTTCCCCGTGCAGGTAATCCGACGACGAAGCGAACTTCTATGAGTTCATCGTTGACAAATACAGCCGTTCGCTCGATTACCGATTGTCCCACAGACATAATCGCAATCCTCCCACTATTCCCCGTTCCCCGGTGGGAACTAAACTCTCGCGCCACTAAATCAAACTGGCGTGTCAGGTAATCCCGTAAGGCGATTTCTCGACTACGACTTTGGTAAAGGGTTCTGGGAAACTCCGCTACAGCTTGAGACAGTTGCACTCGGACATGACTAGGACTGGCAAAGGGATCACCTTGGACGCGATCGATAATTAAGGTGAAATCAGAAAAGTGATAGCGTCCTTTGATATCCTTGTAGGCTTTGTAGCTCTTGTCGTCAAGTTGGAGTAGAAGTTGGCGTAGTTTCTCGCGATTACTCATAATGTAGCAATAAGTTGGGTAATAGCTATTTTCAGACTACTACCAAATCTGAGCGTCTCGTGGTTTGGCTGCATTGAGTTGACGTTCTCAGGTGGAAGTTAGAGCCATTGGCGATATCCAGGGAACATGGCAATAGGCTTCGGTTAAGGAGAGCAAAGGGGGTCAATCTGTAGTGACGACTTGTCTATTACCAGATCCCCGACTTCTTCAAGAAGTCAGGGATCTAACTATAACTGATTAGATTAACCACACAGGCTAGATGACGCATCGCTTACCGACGGCGCTCGCTCCAATTTCCCCTATAAACCTCACCATTCGCATAAGTTAGGACACCAACACCTCCAGGCATACATGGCAAAACTAGCACTAGACGCCATCAGTAGGGTTAGCCCTAGTCGTTTTAAAGGCAGTTGCTTTAACATAAGTTACCTCGATAAATGACCCTTTCACTGGTTACTCTGGAAATATGGCTGCCTTCTACGCACCAGGAAAAAAACTTTACAAAGGGCGATGGAATCAGTTTTTGGGCTGATGTTGTTCTCCCCTAAAATTTGACAAAAAGTCTCTCAAGCATTGGAGTAGAGGGCGAGCTGAGTAAATTAAGTGGATTCGAGTGGTTCATTATGGGGTTCACCCCCACAACACCCATCGTCAAAACGAGGAACCCGGTTGTTTAAGAAACACCACTTCTTCTGGTGTGCTAAGTTCTCACTATGTTCATAGGGCATATAAATAAACCAGCGTTGCACAGAGATCAAGGTTTGGTCAAACCCTTGTGATACCGCATGTTGGGCGGCGGCTAACGCTTGAGAGTCAGTGGCAAAGGCTTGGGGTTGACCGCGAAACATATTGCGGGGAAACTGATCCAGCAGTAAAATCAGCGCCAGACAAGTATGGGGAGATTCCTGCCAATGGTTGAGTTGACCCGCCGCCGCTTGTTGATAATCCTCCAAAAAGCGCGATCGCACCTCTTCGTCAAAGCCGGGATTTTTG
Organism: Coleofasciculus sp.; assembly: GCF_046565525.1. NCBI lineage: Bacteria > Bacillati > Cyanobacteriota > Cyanophyceae > Coleofasciculales > Coleofasciculaceae > Coleofasciculus > Coleofasciculus sp. Next base: position 12,395 of record NZ_JBKHUP010000012.1, read on the forward strand.
GTAAACCAAGCCTGACGGGGCTTCCGATAAGCTGGGTCATCGGGCGTTCCAAACCAAAATGCTAAAATTTCGTCATTTGTCATTTAAAGATAGTAGCAAGTTGCAATGAAAGACTTTTTACAAAATATTAGCCGTTACCCCCGTTACTTGATTAGCATAACCTTGGGCATCTTCTTTGCCCTATTTGAGCGCTTTAAGCCGGTATTGAGTAATCCCGTGAGTGCGATCGCGCTGGTGGGTTTGGTGGTGGGGACGTTTTTATTCCTGGCTTTCACCCTGCGTGCCATGCTAGGACTGAACCCAGTTTAGCGGGTCAGTATGTCACAAGATACCTCCGAAGCGGGAAGCCCTGTGTATTTAGAGCGGGGAAGCTTACACTAGAAATCGTTGGTCTCCAACTGCCCATACTCATAGTAAAGGGGGCGTTATGGCTACAAATCGCCGTGTGTCTAGGGTTTCCTCGCTGATTCAGCAGGAAGTCAGTCAAATGTTGTTACACGATATCAAAGATGACCGTGTCGGTGCTGGGATAGTCAGCGTTACGGATGTAAATGTTTCGGGTGACTTGCAACATGCCAAAATTTATGTCTCAATCTATGGCACCGAAGAGGCAAAATCAGAAACGATGGCGGGTTTACAATCAGCTACGGGTTTTGTCCGTCGCGAATTAGGTCGGCGGGTGCGCTTGCGTCGTACCCCAGAGGTCGTCTTTATTGAAGACCGAGGCTTGGAACGCGGCGATCGCATGTTGACACTGCTGAATCAACTCTCACAAGAACGTCATAGTAAGGAACTCGATGATCAGGTTCCTGAGGCAGAAGAAAACGAGTGAATTCCTTACCCGATATCCAGTCTCTCTCCTTGGCACAACAGGTGGCACAGATGGTTGTGGTGCGGGCATCTGGCTACCTGTTTGACCACCAAATTCAGTACCCGGCTTGGGAACCTCCCTCCGCTAGGTTGCAGCATTGGATACAGGATTGGGGCGTGGGAGGGGTGATTTTACTGGGTGCGAGTGCTGGGGAACTAGCGCTGCGATCGCAACAATTACAAGAGTATGCCCAAATCCCCTTGTTGATTGCCGCTGATATTGAAGAAGGGGTCGGTCAACGCTTTGCTGGGGCGACTTGGTTTGCGCCACCGATGGCAATAGGGGCGATTGCCCGTCAGGATTTGCAAAAAGCCCAAAATTATGCTAAACAAAAGGGCGCAATTACTGCCCAAGAAGCCTTAGCGATTGGGATTAACTGGATTCTTGCGCCTGTTGTAGATGTTAATAATAATCCCCAAAACCCGGTAATCAATGTGCGGGCTTATGGTGAGACGCCGGAAATCGTGAGTCAATTGGCTTGTCAGTTTATCCGAGGGACGCAAGATTATCCGGTGTTAACCACGGCGAAACATTTCCCCGGTCATGGGGATACCGCGATCGATTCCCATTTAGATTTGCCGATCTTATCCCATTCGCGATCTCGAATGGCACAGGTGGAGTTTCCCCCGTTTCAAGCGGCTATGGCGGCGGGTGTGGATGCGGTGATGACGGCTCATCTGTTGATCCCTAGCTTGGATGATCACTATCCAGCGACGTTATCACAAAAAGTTTTAACCCAAGTTCTGCGCCAAGAGTTGGGGTTTGAGGGGTTGATAGTCACCGATGCCTTAATTATGGGTGCGATCACTAATCGCTATGGCGCAACGGAAGCCCCTGTAAAAGCGGTTGAAGCTGGGGCTGATATTTTACTCATGCCCGTTAACCCAGAAACCGCCATTCAAGCCGTCTGTGATGCTGTAGCGGCAGGACGGATTTCCCGCGATCGCATTCTGGCATCTGTGGAACGGATTTGGCAGGCGAAGGCGAAGATCAGCCGGGGGACACAGGTGTCAGGGAACCGAAGTGATCAAGCTCAACCCTTATCGTTTCTGGGTCATCTGGCTCAACCGACTGCCATTGATACGGTTACTAATATCCTCCGTGATTCTCAACAAGTTGGCGGTTCCCTACCCCTGCGCTCAAAACCGCTCCAGAATAGTCGCCAGGGGCGCAACCTCATCATTGTGGATGATATTTTAACCTGTGATGTTTTGGGGCGAAATGCTCCAGCCGTTACCCTACCCCAACAGTTTGGCTACCAATTGCAATGGGTGGATTGCCATACGCCACCGATGCTGAGGGATCACAATGAGCTCCCGATTCAGACGCTGCTACAGCTTTTTATTCGTGGAAATCCGTTTCGGAGTACGGCTTCTTTAACTGCTGTGGCTGCAGATTGGCTACAGCGATTATTAACGGATCAAGTCTTAGAGGCATTGGTGATTTACGGTAGTCCATACACCTTAGAGCAGTTCTTACCTGACCTCCCCGCCCAGACGCCTTATGTTTACTCCTACGGACAGATGCCAGAGGCGCAGGCGATCGCACTTGAGGTATTATTTGATCAGATTGAATGTGATTATAGCTTAACAGAGTTTATTTAAGTTTTATTAATTAACTTGCCATGATCGAGAGAGGAATCTCAGAGGCAGCCCCACTATCAACTGCCAATTTAACGGTATAGCAAGGGTTTCAGCTTTTAGTCGCTAGCGATTAAAAGCTGAAACAATTTGTATCTTTGGTATTTTTTATTCATAACTCGAAGATCTTTGTAACTTTCTATACGGAACGAGATACCTTTTCAGGCTAGCCAAATTCGTATATAGTTAGAACGTAGCTTAGTTTTTAGTCAGGATGGTATCTATGAGCCCGATGAGTCTTCAAACTGCTCCCTCTACTCCCTCTATTCGATACTCCATTGATGTGATTCAAGAAGAAGCACGTCAACTCGTGGAAAAAGGAGTGGTCAGCCGTCAGCAGCCCATCTACGTTCTTTGTCAGTACATTCCAGCTCGCGAGTGGGTATGTATCGAATGCGAACTAGAACAGTGTGATTTCTTGCTTAGAGACCGGATTGGTGATTTAATTGGTTCCGAAGAATGGGAAAACGATTAAATAGCCTTATTTGAGAGGGATTGTGGCTCGGCGCTTATATGAGTTGTACAAATTTACTCTGTCAAGTGTCGTTATCGGCTCGTTGTTATTGGTCATTGGTGAATTGGCGAGTCAGAAACAAGTGCCGATTTACATGGGGAAACCCTTTCGGCTTTAGGCTTAAGCCATAGCTCTCGCTCCTGATACAACCCTAAAAAAAAGGATGCAGCTTAGCAAAGCAGCAATGTAATTGCATATTAAAATTTGGATAACCTGAAATACTGTAGGAGCCCCAGTTAACCTATCTATTAAGATGAGGCTACGATGAGGCACAACTCGGTATTATTTGTTCGAGTCAGGGTTACGCATCTGCTCCAACTCGGTTCGGATCAGGGCGATTTGTACCGTCAGTTCTTCAAGTTCTTGTTGGGTACTGCGAGATGTGGTTCCCGTTGATGGTGTTGAACCACTTTCGCTGGGCGTTGATGGTGTAGCTGATTCTGTCGGTTGGTTCATTTGGTTGAATATCTGTTCAATCAAGCGTTGAGCCTCTTGCTCGGTTTTTTCGCCTTTTTTTGACAACTCAGCAACCTGTTGATTGAAGTCTAAGTTCAGCAGGGACAGGTTTTCTTCCCGCTTTTGCTGATCCTGAAGGCTTTCGATGAGGGAAGTGGTAGCCCCCAAGGATACACGGAAGCCGGTTTGGAAAACGTCTTGGATATTGTTAGAACTCATAATTTTGTCCTTGGCAACGGGCATATACGGGCGTAAATTCTGCCGTTTACTTTGGAGCTTCACTCGCTTCGGTGTCAGCACTCGACAAGTCCACAGCATCAGTCAACCACGAGAAGGGTTGACCCCTTGCTTATTTTACAATACTTGACACTTCTGTAAAGCTGCCCTACCTTAAATTGTCAGCCAACTTGTTCTAGATACTGATTGACATCCTCAATCACCCGAGTCAGTTCGGCTTCCGTACTCAAACGGATGCGTTCATCCCGCAGTGTAATTAGGACTTTAGCCGCAAAGGGACTGGGGTAAATATTGGGATTGCAGAAAATTTCCAAGAAAACATCCCCAGTATATTGGTACTCTATCGGTTTTTGTGGACTGGGCTTGCTGGTACTGCCTGGGGCTTGAGCCGTAGCTTTTAAGGTTTGTACAAGTTGGGCAAGAGCCTTTTGTAAATTTTGGGCAGCTTCCGGCGTAAATTTGAACGATACAGACCCTTGAGCCAGATTGAGGGTAAGTTGAGCTGGAACCATGAGCAATAAATCTTAATAATGAGCGCTTACTGATAGAAGATGGTAACTAAGTCCCTCCGAAAATCTACCAAAGAATTAGGCGTCTTGGCACACAATGCCTAGAAAAACTCGCAAGAAGCCTACAAAAAGTTAGGGGGCTTAGAGAATTAAAAGCATTAAATGACAAGGGTTTCAGTCATTTTCCCGACTAAACTAAAGATAGGGGAAATTAGTTATTTAGGGGCAAACATAATGCCAGCCGACAAACGTGCTGAAGTTCGCAAGGTTTTGCTGATTACCCTGGTGTTGAATGTATTCGTGATGGCATTGAAAGCCGTTGTTGGCATTTTAACAGGGTCTTTGAGCTTACAAGCTGATGCGTTGCACAGTGTCACCGATAGTGCCAATAATGTTTTGGGCTTAGTGGCGAATCGATTTTCGTCTCCTTACCCCGATCGCGAACATCCCTATGGTCATCAGAAGTTTGAAGCGGTGGGCGCTTTGGGGATTGCGGCGTTTTTGGGCATCGCCTGTTTTGAAATTCTCAAAGGCACAATCGAGAGGATTGTCAACGGTTTGACGCCGATCAAGATTGCACCGACAGAGTTGTGGTTACTGCTGATTGTCTTAGGCGTGAATATTTTCGTCACCTTCTATGAAAGAAATGTCGGGAAGCGGGTGGGAAGTGCGATTTTGATAGCGGATGCTCAACACACGATGAGTGATGTGTGGGTAACCATTACGGTTTTGCTAGGATTGATTGGCATCTGGCAAGGAGAAGTATGGAATCTGCCCCAACTCCAGTGGCTAGATGTGATTCTCGCCTTTCCTGTCGCCCTGTTAGTCTTTCGCAGTGGTTGGAAGGTGTTAACAGATAACTTACCCTGGTTAGTGGATGAAGTCGCGATCGCACCTGAAGCGATTCAAGTCATTGTTATGCAAGTTCCTGGAGTAATCAACTGCCACGATATCGCCTCTCGTGGCGTTTTGGGGCGTCAAGTCTTTCTGGAAATGCATCTGATTGTTGATGCCAAAGACGTGGAAACCGCCCACCAAATTACCGAAGCTGTGGAGGATCGATTAGAAGAACGCTTTCATCCGGTGCGAGTGTTGATTCATGTTGAACCCCCAGCTTATGAGTCGGATCAGATTACCTTTTAATCACTCATACCCCCTGGAAAAAGCCTGACTTTTCCACAGATATTGCCACTTTTCCACAGAAACCGCTTAGTTTTCCACAAAAGATAAGGAAATATTAATCCCAAAGTTTACTCTTCTTAACCAGAAGAGACGTTCAGCCGGAACGTCTCTACCACAGTTCATTTGTCCTTAGGCAGATACCTGTTCGGTCATCTCCTCACTGGTTGCTGGGGACGCTTCTGCCAAACTTTTTTCCTTATCCCGCTTCCGTTTTTTAGCATAGAGTTGAATCGATGCTGCCATAGCAATAATCAGGGCAAAGATTCCCCAAGCCGTGATATCTGTGGGTAAACTATTCTTAAACACGGCAAGTAAAACAATCGCGACGAGTAGGACAGTGGGGGCTTCATTGAGTGCGCGAAACTGTTGACTGGTCCATTGACATTCTCCAGATGCTAACCGTCGCATCAACCGACCGCAGTAAAAATGATAAGCCAGCAACGCCACGACAAACCCCAACTTAGCGTGCATCCAACCAGACTTTAAAACCTCTGGCTCAGTGGTGAGTAAACCAATTGCCATGGCGACAGTCACAATCATTCCCGGTGTGGTAATGATGTTGTAGAGACGTTTCTCCATGAGTTGGTATTGATTTTTCAGAATCGTTTGCGCGGGTTCCGCTTCCTGCGAGGCTTCTGCGTGATAGACGAAAAGACGCACGAGGTAGAATAACCCAGCAAACCAGACAACAACGCCAATTAGGTGAAACGCCTTAAACCAGAAGTAAGCCATAAATTATTCCTTTACAATTGAGTGATTGGATTAGAGTGGGCAATCTGTTAGTATGTCTATCCTATTCAGATTTTGCCCCATTCTCAACTCAAACCAATCACTAACTAGATCGGTCAAACTGTGAATACCCGATTGGGGACTCCTGATAGACCTCGTGATAGAGTAAACCTTTCAACTGTAGCCCGATTGCGATTATCCTGAAAAAGGAGGGGTGCAATACTCTCTATCGAATCCAATTTAAGAAAGGAAGCGCTCATCGCTTTGCTCGCCAAGCGCTATAACCGATTCTGGGTGCTAGGATGCCATAGAGTAATTCCTGATGCACTTATCACAGATTGATTGTTACATTGCCAGATTAGCAGCGACAATGAAGTTAGGCTAATGTACAATTTGCAGTCTCGTTTGATCAGATGGCTTACGCTGACAACCTCGATACAACTCTCATGACCGATATTACACTTAGTGGGCGCTACCGCGTTATCCGTCAGCTTGGGGCGGGTGGGTTTGGAACCACCTTTCTCGCAGAAGATAGACAATTACCCGGTTATCCTTGGTGTGTTGTCAAGCAACTGAAGCCAAAAACCACTGATCCGGCGATGTTGCAGACAGCAAGACGTTTATTCAATACCGAAGCCGAGGTTCTGTATAAATTAGGAAACCATGAGCAAATTCCCCGACTGTTCGCTCACTTTGAAGAAAATCAAGAATTTTATTTAGTCCAGGAATTTATCGAAGGTGATAGTCTATCTAAACTTTTACCCCTCGGTAAGCCGTTGAGAGAGGCAATTGTTATTCGACTATTACAAGAAATTTTAAAACCTCTGGAGTTTGTTCATCAGCATCAAGTTATTCACCGGGATCTCAAACCGGCGAATATCATCAAACGCAAATCCGATCATAAAATTGTTTTAATTGATTTTGGCGCGGTTAAACAAATCAGTACTCAACCCGTCGAAACCAAGGAACCAACGGCGCTGACGATTGCCATTGGTTCAGCCGGCTATATGCCTAACGAACAATTAGCCGGAAAACCGCGCTTTAGCAGTGATATCTATGGGGTGGGGATAATTGGTATCCAAGCTTTGACCGGGTTACACCCAAAAGAACTACAACAAGACCCTGAAACCAGTGAATTTCTCTGGCGCGATCAACTGAATATTAGCCCAGGTCTGGGTTATGTTATCGATAAAATGGTGCGCTATGACTTCCGTCAGCGTTACCAATCCGTCACAGCAGTCTTAGCTGATCTGAAAAATTTATCTCATTACAATTCGGGTATTATCACATCCTCTCCTGGGCAAGGAATGTCTATTCAAGGGGCGAGAACCAAAGGACAAAATTTGACCCAGATCCCAACCAAGATGTTGGATAAAACCACCGGAAAAATGAGCAAGTCGGGAATGAGGAATCCGGCAAAATCTTTGACCGGGACAGGAGAAAATTCGGCGGGGACATCTGGGAAACGTTCTCGGAATTCAGCGGTCAACTATCCCCCATCAGGGACAAATAGTTATAGCCAAGATTCTACGGCGCGATGGGATTATGCCCCGGACGCACCAACGCAGATTTTAAAGGATGAATCGGCTCCGAATCAAGGCAGAGCAGTCGCTTCAAGGTCCAATCCCTCTAAATCATCCCCCCTAACAAAAACACCGATTCAGTTGAATGGGCTCAAGCTGCTGAAAGGGCGAAAAGCGAAATGGGTAGCAGGAGTTGTCTTACTTATTTTTGGCGGGGCGGTGACTTCTCTGTATTGGTATTGGCAACAGCGCCCGTTTTCTAATCAGCTGTCTTCTCAGCCCACAGAAACCCCAAGGAATAGCGCCTCACCCGTCCCAGAAAATCAAAATACGGCAAAATCTTCTCTGTCTCTAAATGAACCTCAACCGATTTTACCTACCCACACTCTCCTGACTCCTTCACCATTGCCACCAATTGATTTAGCGGGAGAATTAGAAGCCAAATCGTTTATTAATTCGGTGAATAAAAGCCAACAAATTTTCTATTTACAACACGAAGAATTTGCCTCAAGCTTAGATGAGTTGGCAATTCCCTTGCAATCGCAGCCCGAATCTTATGAGTATGAGATTGTCTCAGCGAATCAACAGCAAGCGCTGGTTACGGCTCAAGCGAAGAAGCCGGATTTAAAGAGTTATACCGGGGCGGTGTTTGTGATTGGGGAATCGGCGATTGATCAAATTTGCCAGACGAATCAACCGTCACAAACGCCTCCCCCTCAACCTGAAGTAGTGGAGAATACTATTCAATGTCCAGCGGGTTCTTCCCCACCCTACCAAAAAACTAATCAGTCATAAAATGGAGATTTCAACTCAGAGAAAACAAGGGTGCATGTCAACGCAAGTAGGTTGGGTTGAGAAACGAAACCCAACTTATCCGGTTAGCTGGAATATTGCGTGCTTTCCCTGACATACTCCCGAAAACAATCAGTATACCTCCAGTCATGACCAAGGCTAAAGCGGCGGGAACTATCGGTATCCAACCCCCTTGCAGGAAAAGAACCCACCCGCTTCCGTATAAAATACCTGTAGCGACTCCGCCTCGGCTCAGAAAACCTAATAGTGAACAAGAATTGTGGGCGAGTATTCCTCCAACTAAAGACCAGCCGCCAATCCAGAGGATCTCAATGGGTTGGGACCACCACCACATCAGGGGTCGATGATCTAAAACAGCACTGAGAATTTGACTGACCATCTGCGCCTGAATTTCAATCCCGGTCAGGGTTTGAACGGTATTCTGTCCTCCACTAGAGGGAGTACGCCAACGATGATCGTTAAAACTGGGAGCGGTGGTGCCAATCAGAACAATACGATTTTTTACTCGGTTAGGATTGAGTTGACCATTCAGAACATCTGTGAGCGTAATTTTCTCAGCAATCTGGGGAGTGGCGCGGTAATTGAGTAAGATTTGGTGACCACTCGAATCAATATTAGAATAGCCACCTGTGTTTTTTTCTAGAGTTTTAAATACCGTTGAGCCAAACTGGAAGTAACCTTCGGGATTCAGTTGCGGTTTAATTCCTTGGCTCTTTAGATAATGAGCGGCAATCTGTATACTAAAAGCGTATTGATTTTGACAGGGTAAGGCGTCAGAAACGGCTATAAGATGACGACGCAGAATTTCATCTGTATCGAGGACAACATTATTAAACCCTTGTCGTTCCGCTGACACTTCCGGTGGCGGTAAAACCCCAGGATTCCCGTAATGGCAGATGGTAAACAAGCGATCGCTCTTTTTCATGGCTTGGGCTAACTCTGGATAGTTTTCGTCTACAGGGCGATCGCGATAAATATCTAAGCCAATGGTTTGGGGTTGATAGGACTCTAATTTGGCTAAGAGTTGAGCAAAGGCTCGATCAGATAGAGATGAGCCAACTCGTTCGGCTGAGGGTTGAGCCTGAACGTCTTTTTCGGTAATCTCTACAATTAAGAGTCGTTCATCGGGTCCTTCATGGGGTCGCAGCCGCATCAGGTGATCGAATACGGTGAGTTCCCAGGATTCCAACCAACCGCGCGATCGCACCCCGAAAACCATACCTGTCGCGATCGCGGCTGTGATTAAGACGATGAGTATTTTCCACCACCAGGGTTGCAGGTACGGATCAAGGGTAATAATATAAACGGCGACAGGTTGGGGAATATTCTTTAAAAGGCGTTCTCCGGCTTTCGTAATCTGAAGCTGTTGCTGCTCCTTCACTCCATTCAGATGATCTTTAACGGCTTCGTAGACGGTTTGGGAAATACAAATTCCCCCCGCTGGTGCTTCAGTTTGCAGCCGCGCCGCCACATTCACCACATTACCCATCACATCATCCTGATAGGCGTTGATAAAATTACGGGAGGGTGAAACACCGAAATCATTTTGGAAGAAAAACACTTCCCCCAGATGGATACCAATTCGATGGCGGAGAATGTCCCGCTTGGGTAAATTCGCCGCAGCGGTTTTGAGCGAATTTTGGATCGCGATCGCGCAATCAACAGCGTTTTGTGCAGTTTCAAAGCGCATCAACAACCCATCTCCCAACCCTTTGAGTACCTCGCCGGAAAACTGCTCACAGCATTCTCGGATAAGCTGAAAATCCCTTTGGAGCAGTCCCATGGTATGCTTCTCATCGGCTGCCATTTTTGTCGAGAATGATTCCACATCGGTAAAGACGACGGCAAGAATCCGTTCCTTGGGACAATATTTTTCAATCCAATCTAGATTAAAAACGGTTTGATAGATCGGGTTATAAACCACTAAGTTACCCTGGTGCTTATTCACTAATCCCGATAGCCGCAATTCGATATGTTCAGGACTATTTTTTGCCTCAACACTTCCCTGTTCTAAAATGATTCGATAAATCTGGAGGGATCGTTGACAACAGTGAAGTTGTCCCAGCAGGCGATCGCGAATCGTTCTCAGATGTTCCGGTTCATCTTGGGCTTCCCAATTTTCAATAATTTGCGTTTGCACAAACTGTTTCACCCATCGCGGGGCTTCATTCTCAGGAATAATACAGAGTCCATTCTGTTCCTGATTACAACGATTCACCAGAAGCCAACATAATTTCTGGGTGAGAAACGGCTGACCCCCTGTCCAATACAATACCTCGCTTAATACAGCTTGGGGACAGCTTATTCGTCCGACTAATCCTTGAATTAAAGCCGCGCTTTCGTGAACCTTAAACCCTTTCAATTCAATTGCCCGACCAATGTTAAATGGCGTTGCATATTTGTCTTGAATTAAATCCGATGGTGTGGCAACTCCCAATAAGGCAAAGGTAAGGCGTTTGTAGTCAGATTTAGTTGCCCGTTTGTCATAACAGTTACGGATCAGTCCAAAAAAATCATCAGCCGGAAAACTCAATCCCAAAACACTATCAATTTCATCGATAAAAATAACGATGTTTTTGGGAATCTGTGCCAGCAATACTGTTTCCAGAAATTTGCCCAAACGTTGCACCGGGGAGAGATCCTCATACTCCCTTAACCAGTTACGTCGATTCACTTGTAAATCGAAACCACTAATTAATTCTTGGATAATCCCACCGTACCATTGTTGGGCGCTAATCTGTTGACTCCCAATACCATTCAGTTCAATTTCGGCACAGGCAATTCCTTGGGCTGTGAGTTTGCACATGGTACGGATTCGCAGGGAAGATTTGCCCATTTGCCGAGAATTAAGGACATAGCAATATTCCCCGGATAGTAAACCGTTATAGAGTTCAGAATCTGCTTTTCTTACCACATAAGTGGGTGCATCAGCGGGTAAACTTCCGCCAAGATGATACCGATCAGCCCCGTTGAGTTCATCAGCATACATTCGGTATTCACTCCTTAATGATGGCAGAAATATTGACGATATAAATCACAGCGGGGTTCGACCTTATTTCCCGACCGTTTGATTAATCCTATACTATGAAGTTGATAGGCTTGCATGGGTTCAACTTGTATAGGGGTTGTCTTGGTAACAACGGTTTTAAACGCCTCTGCGAGTTGAGGATGAGATTGCAGATAAAACCAATTTTCTCGCAAATGACTGGCATAAATTCCAGCGTCTGTAGGTGCGGTGGCTAAGAGTTGATCGAGGGGCATATTGGGGTCATTTTTTAGGTAGGTAAAGGCGCGTTCGACTAAATAGGGATGTCCTCCAATCATGTTGATTAAGGGTTGAAGATAACTCAGATCAGGATTGAGTCCATATTTTTGGGCAAACTCTTGTATCTGCTCTAAGGTAAAATCAGCAAGTTCAATGGGTAACCCAACATTAAAGGGTGATTGATTAATGTTGAGGCGAATATAAACATCAGTTGAATGGACGATAATTAACCGCAATAGTTTCCACCGTTGGCGACTTCTGGCTTTTTCATACCAGGAGCGCAAGAGTCCGAAAAAGTCTTCATAAATTTCGGGATACGGGAAGAGTAAATGTACATCATCTAAGCACAAGGCAATGGGACTATTCGTGGAGGCTAAGAGATAGTCTTCAAAATAGGTAGTACAACTGACCTTAGAACCCATATCCTCTTCATCCCAATAATCGTCTAAGGCATTGGCTAAGCCGAGTTCGCGAGTGAGATTAATACAAAACCACCGTAAAAATTTATCCAGATGAGTGAAATGACTCTGACTATCGGCTAGTTTAAAGCTTAAACTAGCGGTGCGGTAGCCTTGAGTGGCTAATTTAGCTAATACCCGATTTACGAGTAAGGTTTTACCCATTAAACTGGGTGCTTTAATCCGCACCAGCGCTCCCGGTTGTAATAGGGTTTGATAACAAGTGCTTTCCAAGGGAGAGCGTTCTACATAGTAGTCGGGCGTGAATGATTCTAACTGTGTTGGGTTAAGAATATAGGGGTTTGGGGCTGGAGAAATTGGATTGGGGGAAGCCTGGGAAACCTGGTGCTGTTTCCAATATCTCTCCAGTACTTGTTTGAAATTGCTTTTTTTCACTTTCTCTCCTAAGGCTTCGGTTAAGATTTTCCACAGCTTCGGAGCGACATCTTGACTAATATAGCTGGTGGCATATTGATGTTTGGCGGCAATTTGATCATACTCTTGACGTTGCCATGCTCCTTTGAGAACCATGACTTCTACATCCGTCAAGCTGCGGTGAGCGCTGTATGATACAGCTTGGTTCGCCATTTGGATGGCGTCATCTATATCAAATTTCATTGGCAGGGATGCTCAGACTAACCTACTTATCTTATCTTAGTAAATACGAATACACCCTGAGATGAAGTGAGATTTTGCGAAAATTACACAAGCCATAAACCTGAATTTTCATGAATTATTCCGATTTATTTTAGATGGAAATTTGTCGGGTAATAATTGCTGTGTAATCTTTAAATCCTTACCATCCAATAGCTCGGTTTTGCCGCCTGTTACAGAGGTGACACCACGTCTCTACATTTTCGACATTCTGGCTGGGAATGCCGTTGGCGAGACTCTGCCTGCCATAATAGAGTCATAGAGAGTTTCTAGTTCAACCATAGCAAATTGACTATATTTTTTACATATTGATACAATTATCAGGGAAGCACTGACAGAATTTGAAAGGTAATATTCGATACAATTAGGGTTCAGTTAGTTTGTGGGAATGGCTCAATCTTTTTCGTATCAAGGTTTGTAAGAATTGTGGGGTGGGATAGCGATCGCGTTTGTTGCCATTAAGCTAATCGTTACACTGAGTTATAAAATTTAATGATTATAAGGATACAAGTACGATAAAATTATCCCTAATATTTACGAAAATCAACCTCAACTTTCCCTAACACCCTGAATTTTCCTGAGTTTTCAAGTCCTGAATTTTTCCCAACTCTTTGGGTAAATTGTCACCGATACTGAGAATCGAAAAGGGAAAGCAAAGAAAATTGATTGACTCAGCTATCCCATCGAAAACACTAAATGAAGGAGAAGTAGTTCAAAGATGAGTATTAACTATTGGGGCAAATACAAACAGGATATGTTTTACCTTTTCTATCCAGAAAGTCAAGAATTTTCTCTTGCTAATATCACTAATGCAACTTCTCGTCGCCATTGGAGCCGCTGTAATCGTCGTTGTCCTCCTCCAGTGCCTCCCACTTCAAGGCAATTTTCCATTGCGTCACTTTATCATGAACCTCCAACTGAAGAAGACAAAGCTGAAGCCTACAAAGGAAACGAAGAAGACAATATCACAGATCTTGTCATCCCAATGAGTTTTTACCTTTGCAATTTAGTTGAACCCACACGAGTTTTATCGTCAACCTCTCACATTCCCTATTCTAAGCACTACCCGTTATATCATTTCAAGAGTAACCATTTGGTGCATTTAAAGTAGGGTTAAATCTAACAGCAAACGTGACGGGTGCATCTAGAATTGAACATTGTCGCAAAATTATTGTCTAGGGGAGCATCTCAATGGAAGTAAATTTTCTAGTGGATAATTGAACTCTAAAGTATCCCTGGCTTCCCCACGCCGAGAACTCCCCAGACAACAACTCCACGTTCTATCCTCTAGTATCGTTACGGACTGAGACATGAACATTTTCAAATTTATTATATCTCGACGCCAACCCGTATTAGCAATGGGTATTATCCTTAGTTTAATGACTAATCTTTCCCCAGCGACGGCACAGGTTGAGCCGTCGAATACTATTTTTGAACCAATATCAATTCCCTCTCTCCTGCCCAATTTACCGCCTAAGGATGGTGGTGGTACTCCTACAACCCGCAATGGAACAGGTACTCGTGGTAACTGCGAATACACCGAAGGAGATCTCTTCCTCACTCGCATGGCAGGTGGCAAGAACTTTCAGTTAACCGTGAGTGACTATCCCACCTTTTGGGTTTATGTTCCCTACGGTTCAGACAAAGTATCCTCTGGAGAATTTTCCATCCAACAGGGGGAAAATGATATTTACCGCACCACCTTTAAACTGCCAGCAACACCAGGAATTGTCAGTGTAACAGTTCCCACAACAGAAAAGCCATTAGAAATAGGTCAAACCTATCGCTGGTATTTTGAAATGAGTTGTCCTAGTTCAGCACAATCCCAGCAAGCAGCAACTCGACTGGCGCCAGCATCGCTGACGGGATTTGTGCGACGAGTTGCCCAATCTGCTGAACTTGAGGCAGAATTAAATCTGTCAAAAAACCCCCTAGAACGGGTTGCCGCTTACGCCCGTCATGACGTTTGGTATGATATGTTCTCAGAATTGGCTCAATTACGCTTGGAATACCCTGAAAATGCCACATTGGAAAGTATCTGGTTAGAACTCTTGGGAGATGAAAGAATTGGGTTACAAGAAATTGAGCAAGAACCCATTGCTGGTAGTGTTATACCAGGCAATGTTATAACCAGTTCCCAACCAGAATAAAGGGTGCCCAGTGATAGGGGCGTAGGTAATCTTTATCCGGATCATCTGGATACTCGGTTAAGAAAGCAATTTGAGTTTTCCGCAGAGCTTCAGCTTTACTGAGTTGAGGCTCTTTTAACTGTTGATAAAACCGTCGCATAAATTCTGCGGTGGATGCATCGTTGACTTGCCACAATGTCGCCAATGTGCTGCGGGCGCCAGCTCGCACCGCAATTCCTGCTAATCCCAACGCTGCACGCTTATCTCCAGCGGCTGTTTCGCAAGCACTCAAAACCAGTAATTCAATAGCGGTAGTACGATTGGGTTCATTGGTGCGTAATAAACTATCTAAATCCTGAACATTAATCCGCCCACTCCAGTCTAAGAGGAAGGTTTGTTGGGGATTAGAACTAAATTTGCCGTGGGTGGCAATGTGTACCAGATTAAAGGATGCCATATTAATCTGATTGCGGATATTATCTTGTATAAAATCCTGATTCTCTAGGCTTTGACTTAGGTTGAGTTGGTTTCGGATTCCGGCTAACTCATCGGCTACATTGTCTAGGGTAGAAAATCCTTCTTGCTCAAAGCTGGGTGCATTTGTCGTTCCAGCAATCAGCCCTCGGAAATTCTCGCGGTTTAGGGGTTTGGGTTCTAGGAGTTGTAAACCGGGCGTTAACGCCACAGCATATCGCTCAATTAAATACTTTTCTCCGTCATAGAGAGTCGAGGGGGGAATATTGCGTAAGGAACCATCGAGGACAAATACTAAAGTTTTAACGGTGGGGTTATCTGAGTTTGCGGGATCTAAATCAGCTTCAAAGGGGCGAATTAACCAATCGTAAAGTTGTGCCGCATCCTGTTTAATTTTACTGATACTCGTACTGCGTTTGGTTAAATCCTGGCGCAATTGTTCCACGGCTTGATCAATTTGAGGTTCAGAGACGCCTTGATGGGCATAGTGGCGCAGGTTATTTTGTCCAGGTAATTTGAGAATTACCTCCAAGCGATTGGGTAATATAATTGGATAAAAGATTGCAGCTTGAGGATCAACGTTATCAATATTCACAGCTTCTGGTGTGGCACAAGCATCGCGAAAGAAGTTATCCAGTTCAGCCAATTGCAAGGCTTCCATGATATCGCGGGCTTGGCTCAGATTGGCTTTATTGGGAGTGGGGGAACGCAGAAGTAAATCGACGAATTGACGATAAACAGGTTCGACAGTTTCTCGGAAGGAAAATTGAATTTCGGGATTGAGGGCGACTAAATCACCGCGTAAATTGTTGAGTGTCTTAACGGCTTCATTGTAATATGCGATCGCGTCTGAATTGACAAGCAGATTTGGAGAATTCTCTTGGGCTTGGGCTTGCAGTAATCGCCCCATTTGCCATTGCCATTGATAGGCGATATCAGCTGCATTCATCTGTTGAGCAATCAGGAGTGCTTTTTCGGTTACATTTTTGGCGTTTGTCCAGTCTTGGGTTTTTTCATAGAGCTTACCTAGCGTACCCAAACTATAAGATATCGCCCGTTGGTCTTGTAAAGCTTCAGCTTGTTGAATCGCTGTCGTTAAGATTGCCGCCATATCATTAGTGCGTTGCTTCTGTGCCATTAACTCTGGAATCTGGAGCAAACTTTCAGCAAAATTCACATGAGCATAAACAGAAGCCCGACTAGCATGTAAAGTTAATAATCCGGTTGATATTGAGGAAAATAATTCTTGATCCGGTGATAGAGAGTCAGTCTCAATCAATAAATTCAATTGATTAAGTTGAGATTGAATTCGGGTTAAAGGAATCGTGGCTTTCATTGCCGCCTGTTGGTAGTGAGTCAGGGCAGCTTGGATATAGTCTTTGCCTGAGGAATTTTCAAACACTTTAGCGCGTTGGGCTAAGGTTTGCTCTGTATTGCCTAAACTCAGCAATATTTGACTTTCCTGTTGCAGTAAACCTAAGGCTTGGGTTAACGCTAAACTTTGGCTGAGAATATCTTGAGATTTTTCTAAATCCCCCCCTTGTCGCAAAACAGTCCCAAAATTTTGCAACCCAGCCACCTTAACGGGTGAATCATCTAACTCGAAAAGGGCTTGTTCTAGCCGCTGATAAAGCTGTTGTGTGCGTCGATACAATCCCAAGGATTGCATTGCCTCGGTTTGATTAATTTGGCTACCAATTGCTCCTATCGGATCACTCGCTTGCTGATAGAGAGTTTCTGCCTGTTCCCAGCTAGCTAAAGCGGCTTCAGCGTTGCCTGTAGCTAATTGTAGACGCCCTTGAGCATTGAAGACTTGAGCGCGAACCCTTGGGTTAGCTTGAGGTACAGTTTCGAGTAAAGACAAACTGGTTTGAATTGCTTGTTCAGCGGCTTGCCACTGTCCGAGTTTCTGATAAGTTAATGACAGGAGGCTTAATACTTGAGCTTGCTGGAGGGTATTTCCAGTCTCGGCATACCCCTGTGCTGCTTGTTGCAAAATCTGTACGGCTTCGGTAAATTGTCCAGTATCGTAGTGATTTTTGCCCACTTGCACTAAGGCTAGAGTCTCCGTGGCGACAGGAAGTTCTGCCCTGACTTGGGGCAATGTATGGATACCCAAACTTAAGCTTAACCCCAACAGAGCCAACAGGAGCGATCGCGCCGTTCGTAGTAGGCACTTTAGTGCCATAAGCGCTTCAGCGCTTACTACAAGCCTGAGCGATCGCACCGGTACAAAAAAGCGTAAATTTACCCATTTTGCTAACCAACTCAACTTCCGAGGAACACAGACCTTTGATATTTTATTTACAGATAAGGATACTAGGCGTTTCATATCATTAAACCTTTTAGATTTATGTTTGTAACAAGCACTAAAGTGCTTACTACAAACACCTCAGGCAATTGTAGGGTGAGGAGAGCGGAGCGTAACGCACCATTTATAACGCTCGCATCGCAACTACGAACCTCGCTTAAGTCAACGATATTCGATTTCATAAGGTTTCACGAAAACTTTAACTATTGACAGGTGAACGATGGCGCACCCGTTTCGTATGGTGTCACAACCGTTGGTTCTGCGGTGAGAATAATCGTACCATTTGCATCTTTAAACCAACCTTGAGCTTCAACAAATTTATTTGGCTTATTCTCTGTAACTTCTTGATAACTGTTTTGGTTAGATTGCTGCACCTCCGTTGATTCCCCCACAGTAGTTATCCGCCAATCTTCCCAAGTCGCATCAGCATCAAGCACCTGATTTGGAGGCTTAGGTAAACCGCCGCGTCCAGTTACGATAAATTCACTTCCCTGTGCAGCCGCACAAAGACTTTGTTCAACTAACCGCGTCACGTCTACAAGTTTTGCTGGTAATTCTACCAGTCCCTGAGATGGGTCAAGTTCTAACAAGATTAGGGTAGGAATACGACTCAGTTCAGGAGAGGTTTGTGAAATAGCAGTGATGTCATTAGATAGCAAGTTCTTGGGGTCTAATAGCTCATCGGGTTCCAGTGATTCCAGTAAAGTTTTTAAGTCTTCGCTGCTGCGGATGAATAGATTAAACAAACCTTGAGTCGTGATAGTGACCTTTCCCCCGTCTCCCTCAAAAGCGTTGGCAGTAATATCACTGTTTTCATTAGGAACACCAACGATTAAATCAGCTTCAATGATAATGTTGCCACCATCTCCACCGGCTTCTTCCGTACCAGCATTTGTCGAGATGCGACTTTTACGGCGCAATAATAAAAAGTCATCAATAGTCAATGTAATATTACCGCCAGTATTAGCTACTGTTTCAGCAGAAAGACGACCTTTAGTATCCAGGATTAGTGAATCAGCTTCAAGACTAATATTTCCTCCTGTTCCAGTACCTTGGCTATCAACAGTGATTTGCCCTCCATCCCGAACAACTACTGTTCTCGTCTCGATAGTAATACTACCGCCATTGCCACTAGAGTCTCCTCCTGTATCAGCAAACACTCCACTGAAATCTCCAGAGATAGTTAAGCCGTCTTCCACCTGTAATAAAATATCTCCAGCATCCCCCTCACTCAACGTTCCACTTTCAATCTGTCCACCACTATCGAGTTGTAGTTGAGCGGTCTTAATCCTCACGTTACCCGCATCGCCTTCCCCTGCAGTTTGAGAGGTTAAACGGCTATCACTCAGTTGCACCGACTCCGAAGCAACGACAGTTATATCTCCTCCATCACCTGTACTTTCAGGGAAATTTTCACTTTCAGAGAAAGTGCTACTAGAAATCAAAGCGCCGTCTTCCATCACAAGTACAGGGGTGTTAATCGTTATATCTCCTCCATTCCCCTGTGCGAAAGTATCTGTTCTCAGACTACTGGGAAAAACATCCATGCTGCCACTGACTTGTACCAATTCTGAGGAATTCACCACTAAATTACCCGCATTGCCTGTAGAATAAGCGGCTGTGGAAATCACTCCCCCATTCAATACCCGTAGCACGGGCGTCGTAACAGTCACATCTCCGCCGTCTCCCATTGCATCACTGTCTGCAAAAAAGCCACTGGGTGAGTCTGTAAGTTCCACTAACTCCGAGGCAATCACAACGATATTTCCACCCTTGTCGGCACCCAAAGTACCAGAGAATATCTGAGAAGCCTCTGCCAGAGTGATTTGCCTTGCCCACAGTTGAATATCACCCCCACCTTCACCAGTCGTGGTGACAACAGCGCCATTGGTTAACGCTATATCCGCGCCTAGCATTTGTGGGGGAAGATTCAATGAGAGGGTGTTACCATTAACATCTAGTCCTACTGTCCCCGAACCGGCAACGGCGGCTAATTCCACTCGACCTTCTAATGCAGTCAATCCGGCTCCAACGCCCAATTGGGGTAAATCAAATTGTCCATCAATCAGGATATCTCCACCCAGCAGCAGCAAACTTTGACCATCAGGGACTCGCAAACCAGAGACAGGAAAGCCGAATATGTCAACTCCTTCTGGTGTAATTGAACGCGATTCAATGCGCCCTGGCGTGATTTGATTAAACAGAAACGCCGAAGGATTCACCGTCAGTAACGGAGAAGGAACCTCTGACTGTGTGGTAGTAAAAAAACCCTGTTCCCCAAACTGAATCCCATTAGCTGTGGTTGCCACAAACGAACCCTGAACATTCAGGGAAGCATTGTCGCCAAAAATAATCCCATTGGGATTAATAAAAAACAGATTCGCCCCACCATTGACACCCAGCGTTCCTAGAATATCCGAGGCGTCATTTCCCCTGACCCGACTAAAAATATTTTCAATTCCCTGGGGAGAATCAAAATAGACACTCCCTCCTTCTGTGATATCAAATTGCTCAAAACTATGGAACAGGTTAAAACCACGCCTTGTTCCCGCCTGAATCAGAAAATCGACATTGGGAGTGACAACGAATTTTTCAGTACCCCAGGTTTCATCGGGGATAATTTGGGCAACGGCGTCACTACCCCAACCTAGCCAGAGGCAACTGGTGAGCGCCACAGTCCCTACTCTGATGCATCCTGCCAATTTTGAGCAACTCTTACCAGTCAATCTACCCAAAGACTTCAGTATTCCCTTGGAACCTAGTTTTCCAGTTTCCCCATTTTCCTGTGCCTGTGTCCGAAACAGATGAGTTATTTTTTCCATATCATCAACCTCTTCCCAGTTTGCCCGGTTAAGCGATTAGCTGGTTAAAAATTATACTCGTCAACTCTATCCAATAGTTGTATTTGTCGCCAGATAACCATTAAAATTGGGTAAGGTTACAATAATATACTAAATTTAACAATATTTGGAAGTTAAATTGTATAAAATAATACCATTTATATTATAAGTTTAAGTTTAAGTTATTAGATTTTTGATTAATTCTAGCTTTTCAACCCCACCTATTAGATTTAAGATTTAATCATTTTTTTGTTCCTCTATCTTATCGCCGAGACTGATAAGATATACATTATGCAATGGAGTAGGTTAGTATTCTTCCCAGCAACATGGAATTTAAGTAAGTTAGTAAAAATAAACTCAACTATATTAAGCTTTGCCAGCTACGGAGGTCAGTTTGAACAGCAAGAGGAGGCGATTGAAATCGCTGCTACACTTGCCTTTCGTCCGCCTGCGCGGACTAGGTTATAACGGGGGTAGCGTTCCCCGGATTTGGTATAACACCCAAAACAATCGAACATCTCTATCAGATTGATCAAGCAGAAAAACTCGGATCATTTTTTTCTTTGGTAGAAATCCGAGAGCGAGTGAAAGGGGTGGGAATGATGTACGAACAAGAATACAATATCAACTGTCTGGTGCGAAAAGGTTTTGCTAAGAGAATATGCAGAATGAATATCAATCCAGACAATATTAACCAGGCAAAATAACCGTGCTATTGAATAACCCGGACGGGAAAGACAAGGCGAAAGCCTACCGCAGACAGCTAGAGAAATGGTTGAACTTACGAGACGAAAAGATCAGACAGTTTTTTGTATCTCTGGATGAAGGCAGGTTAGGGAGTTGCAAAGGGACGTGATTTCAATCCGTCCCGTAGTATCCTTATAGAATCCCTATTGACATCCTCACCTTCCTATAAGAAAGGTGATTCCTCACCACGCCACCTTTTTAGGGATGGTCGCTGAATGGAGGTCATTTATGCAGGGAGAGGTCAAGGTTCCCTGTTCAAGGAGAAGCTTCTGGAGCAATAGACTCGATCACATCAACTTCACCAACCCGACTAATGGGCCAAAAGCGGACAATTGCTCTGCCAATAATATTTTTACGCGGGACAAAGCCCCAGTAGTGAGAGTCGTAGCTATTATTGCGGTTATCTCCCAAAACCAAATAGTTGCCCTCTGGTACAGTTTCAGGTCCGTAGCTGTACTCGGGTTCCTCTTCGATATATTGTTCCCGCAATGCTTGACCATTGACATATACTCGTCCCCCTTTCACCTCGACGGTTTCACCAGGAAGCCCAATCACCCGCTTGATAAAGGCGTCTTTGAAATTTTGCTGCTTGAGCTCATCTGTGGGGGAAAAGACAACAATATCTCCTCGCTGGGGTTGACGGAAGTTATAGCTGATCTTATCTATAATCAGGCGATCGTTAATCTGTAGGGTCGGTTCCATAGAACCAGAAGGGATATATCGCGCTTCTGCCACAAAGCTGCGAATCCCGATCGCGAGAAAAACACTCAAGCCAATCGTCTTGAATCCCTCTACCCACGGATTTTCAGCTTTTTGTACCGATTGTTTTTCCGGATCTCGATTTGGGACACGAGTCATAGCCGTTTAATCACCTTAAGCAATCACGAGTTGGACGATGGAGGAAAATCAGCCAATTAGAGGCTCATCTCTTCTAATTTAACCGAAGCGGTTGTAACCGAAGCTGTTCCTCTAGTATCTGGACAAAATTCGCTTTAAAGTAGAAATACTGAAGCTATTGGGAATTTTAGCATTTTCTTATGTCCTCTGACTCTTGCTTATTAATCCGCCATGCTCGTATTCTCATGCCAACAGGGGACATTTTGCTCGCAGATGTCCTCACTCGTGGTCGAGAAATTGTCCAGGTTGCCCCAAACATTTCAGCTTCGGCAGATAGGGAAATCGACGCGACTGGGTTAACATTGTTGCCGGGAGTCATCGATCCACAAGTTCATTTTCGCGAACCAGGCTTAGAACATAAGGAAGACTTATTTACCGCCAGTTGTGCTTGTGCCAAGGGAGGCGTTACCTCATTTCTGGAAATGCCCAACACTCGCCCCCTAACCACGACTCAAGCCGCCTTAGATGACAAGCTGAAACGGGCATCTGAGAAGTGCTTGGTTAACTACGGCTTTTTTATTGGCGCGACGCCAGAAAATTTGCCCGATCTGCGTGAGGCACAGCCGACCTGTGGGATTAAGATATTTATGGGTTCGATGCGTGGGGGGTTATTAGTGGATAGCGAGGAATCCCTTGAACCCATTTTTGCCCAAGGAACCCGGCTGATTGCTGTTCATGCTGAAGATCAAGCCCGAATCCGGGAACGGCGGGAAAAATTTGCTGGCATTAATGATCCGGCGATTCACTCCCAGATTCAAGATAATCAAGCCGCCCTGAATGCGACTCAACTCGCCCTAAAACTCTCGAAAAAGTATCAGCGACGGCTGCATATTCTGCATCTGTCTACAGGGGAGGAAGCCGAGTTACTACGTCGGGATAAACCCAGTTGGGTAACCGCCGAAGTCACTCCCCAACACCTGCTCTTGAATACCAGCGCCTACGAGAAAATCGGCACCTTAGCGCAAATGAACCCCCCCTTGCGATCGCCTCAGGATAATGCCACCCTTTGGCAAGCCCTATTAGATGGTGTCATCGACTTTATTGCTACGGATCACGCCCCCCATACCCTGGAAGAAAAAGCCCAAACCTATCCCAATAGTCCATCGGGAATGCCAGGAGTGGAGACATCCTTAGCATTAATGCTCACCCAAGCTATACAAGGACGCTGTACTATTGCCCAAGTCTCGAACTGGATGTCTACGGCTGTGGCTAAAGCCTATCGCATTCCCAAAAAAGGCGCGATCGCTCCCACTTATGATGCAGATTTGGTCTTAGTAGACTTAGAAAATTACCGTCCGGTGCGGCGAGAAGAACTGTTAACCAAATGTGGCTGGAGTCCCTTTGAAGGCTGGAACTTGACCGGATGGTCTGTGATGACTATTGTTGGGGGTCAAGTGGTTTATGAACGGGGAAAACTGCACACAGATATACGTGGTCAAGCCTTGACGTTTGATGGGTAAAATGGTGAAGTTTTAAGGGGAGTAGGGGCGGGTTGATGTGATTTCCTCTCGCTCTTGATGGTAACTTTCCCTCAAACCCAGCCTGTCTGATTGATGAATTAAGGCAAAGGACAAAGGACAAATGACAAAGGACAAATACTATGACCTTAGAAGCTCAAAAACGCTCCCCGATTAGATCTATTCTAATCATCTGTATTGCTTTAATTTTCATTGTTGCCTGTTCCATAGGCGTAACCTTAACTGTTTCGGGAGGAGCTATGTTTGCTGGAAAACGACCCACAAATCTTGGTGTTGAGTCAGGGAAGTTAACTCCTTGTCCAAGTACGCCAAATTGTGTCAACTCTCAAGATCAAGATGCCCAACATCAAATTGAGCCATTAACCTACAAATCAACACCAGCTAAGGCAATAGCTGACCTCAAAACCGTGATTGAAAATATGGAGAGAACCAAAATTATCACGGAAACCGACAATTATCTCTACGCTGAATTCACAACTAAGCTTATGGGATTTGTCGATGATGTAGAATTTTTCCTAGATGAAGGTGCTAATGTTATCCATGTTCGTTCGGCATCCCGTTTAGGACAATCCGATTTAGGTGTAAACCGCCAACGGGTGGAAACCATTCGCGCCAAATTCAACGAACTGCAAAGCTAAGTGTAAGTTCTCTGACGGGGTGATAAGCACAGCAAACGCCCCGTCAGGGTGTGAAAATTATCTTAGATTGACATCCTCACCACGCCGTAGGGGTTTGGTTAACCCCTACTTTTTCATGTCACGAGCCATTTTACGGAACATATCCATGCCCGAATCGCTAGAGTTAGCGCGGCGGCGCTCAAAACTCTTTGGCTGTGGCTCACTCACTGGCTGGTTTTGAGGAGTTGGTAGAGGTTCAGGAGTAGCGCTGATTTGCTTATTGGAACGGATGACTTGCCCAAAAGCAGAGGTTTCTAACACCTGTTCTAAACCCTCCCCTAGGTTGTCTTTCTTTTTGGCAAATCGCTTCTTCACAGATGTGGGCGATCGCATATAGTTAATATCACCGAATGTCTTGGCGTCATCCGGCTCTAAGAAGTAGGCTTGTCGCTTTTGGGCTTCTGTCGCCTGTTCTACTTCGTCTGTCTCCTCATCAACGTACTTGCTCTTTAACCCAAATAAATTACTCAGAAATCCCATAGCGAACTAATCCTGCCCTTAATTGATTACCTTTGTTACTTTATGTTAACAATAATCAAGAATTATGTAAATTGCATTCTAAAACTAGCAGAGTGAGGTAATAATCTGGGTAGTTTTTCTGCACAAAATAGATGAGTCTGGAATAGCCTGTCAGCATATAGAGACGTTGCCTGCAACGTCTCTATAGGATATATGGAGGGTTCAAGCCGCAGAAAATTTAGCTGGATGGCACTAACCGCTTGCGGAGGGATTCAGCTCTGCGCTTGGCTGTCTCATTCTTCGGTTCATACTTGAGCGCTGCTTCATAAGCCTCCAACGCTTGAGCGGTTAGCTTTTTGCGCTCGTAAACGTGACCCAAGTTATTGAGAGCCGTCACATAATCTGGCTCTAGTTTTAAGGCTTCCTTATACTGGCGAATGGCAATATCGTACTGATCTTGAGCAAAGTAGGCAAAACCGAGGGCATTATGAACAGGAGCTAGGTTGGTTTCTGAAGCATCTGGAGCTTTAAGTCCCTTTTGGAATAGGATAACGGCTTGAGCAAAGAGTTTCTTGTCTAGATAGATACTGCCCAACTCGTAGTAGTCTTGGACTGTCCCCCGCTCTTTTTGCAGCTTTCTCTCCAGCTTTGAGAGGGTGCTTTCGATTTTACGGGTTTTGAAGACTTGGCGGATTACTGCCAAAGCTGCAACACCAAGCAGGACTAACAATATGATTAGATAAATTTGTGGCAGAGTTTCATCCATAATCCTGTAATTCCGTGCAACTATAGGGGAGGGGTTTCCACTCTTCATGGTAAACCCCAAGCGGCAGCACGTTCAGCTAACCACCCTTCGGCGTGCCAACGTGCGATCGCCTGATTGACTTGTTGTCGCAGTGCGGTATACTGCAATCCTTTAGGCATCACCACCGCCAAGGCTGCACCAGATAGGCGATAGGGGAGCAATCGATAGTCTGGGTATTGCTGCACCCATCCAGTCAGAACACTCTGATCGGCACAAAATGCATTGGCTTCTCCCGCCTCAATGAGCAACAGCGCTTCTTGGTAGGAGTCAACGCCGACTAATTGGGCATTGGGTAAAGCATACTTGATCACCGCGATTGTACTCGAACCCTTAAGGACAGCGATGGTTTGGTTGTCTAAATCGCTCAACAGATTGATTGAGGCATCTTTCGTAATAATCCCTGCACCATCCAAATAGTAAGGGATACTGAAATCGACCAAGCGAGCGCGAGAATCCGTTACCGTTACTCTAGCGATCGCAATATCAACCCGATCCTCAAATACCATACTCAAGCGATCGCGATTCGTCACAGGCTGCAAAACCACAGCCTCTGGACTCCCCAGCAGTTCTTTCGCCAGTCGTCGAGCAATATCAATTTCTAGTCCTTGTAGCGTTCCCGTCGCATCGCGAAAGCCCAAAGGACGCACATTGTCTTTTACCGCAACAATTAATTGACCCCGTTGCTCAATTTCTGCCAATTCAGCCGGATAAGCTGATGGGGGTTGTACGACAGCCACCCCCATCAATCCAAGTGCTACACCGACATTGAAAAACCTTTGGGCGATCATCTATCTGGGGTTGTTGACGCTCTCCTTCCTAGAAGAAGGGAGATTCTATGGAAATTTCGTTCCATATATCCCGGTAAACGGGTTCCCAGGCACACGATATTCGCCATCTAGGGCATCGTGTTATCTCCTAACACCCTGTCGATTCAGGGCTGGGCGTTTCAAACCTTTGCGGTTTGGGTTCCGCCGAGTCCCGGCGTACCTGATAAGTTGACTTCGACTTTGCCGCCGCAAGCCAACTGCATTGTATCATACTATCCTGGGGTGTTTATCCGGATAAAAGCCGTCCTAGAAGGACGGGGCTTCAGACCCTTTATTTCCGGTGATTGGGGAGTTTTGAGTTTTGAGCCTTCGCTTCGCTCAGGGAATCTGGTTTGTCGGGGCGGGTTTAGGGAATAAAAGCGCAAGCTATTGATGATAACGTTACCTCAAAAGAGCCCTCATCTCCCCCATCTCGCCCCTACTTGCAGATGTTCCCGCCTTACGTCTCTACTTCCCCCGTTCCCTGGCTACCTCAACCGAAACGCTCTATTGAACTTACTTTGCGCCTTGGCTAGCCAGTTCTACAACCTTTTGAAAGCTGGCGGGATCTAACACAGCTAATTGTGCCAACATCTTGCGATTGATCTGAATATTTGCCTTTTTCATCTGACCGATAAGCTGACTGTAGCTTATGCCATTCTGACGAGCCGCCGCATTGATACGAGTAATCCAGAGACGGCGAAAATCCCGCTTGCGCTTGCGGCGATCGCGATAAGCGTTCCGCAGTGCTTTCATCACCTGTTGATTGGCTGTACGGAAGAGTTTGGAGTGAGAACCCCGATATCCTTTCGCCAGCTTGAGAATTTTCTTGCGTCGTTTACGTGCAACGTTACCGCGTTTTACTCTTGTCATTGACTGTTCCTAATTGATACTAACTAGATGGTTATTCGTTTTAAGTGGTCTAAAAATAGGGAAGCATTAGGCGCACATTATCAGCATCCCGTTCATTGACCAAACTCAATTTCGACAGACGCCGCTTCCGTCCTGAGCTTTTGCGCTCCAGTAAGTGGCTCTTAAACGCCTTGCGTCGTCTAATTTTACCGCTTCCGGTGGGTCGAAAACGTTTGGCGGCTGCTCTACGGCTTTTCAGTTTCGGCATAAACAACTTTGAATAAGGACACAATCTCCAATTTTACTACTATCCCAGTCAACTTAACGGTTAACAGGGTAGTTTCCACCGCAACTACACTTGCCTTGCACCCGCCTGCGCGGGTTCCCAAACCCTTATTTTTCCTGTCTTTTCTTGTCAAGCAGACTTTGTTTTTATTTTTTAGCTAGACGCCGAAAGCCTCACGCCATATCTGTACTCAGATTGGCGCGAGATGGATAGGCGGTCAATCGATGGGGTCCAACGCCCCAGAGATTGACAACTTGCGTATCAGTTCCCGGAGTACATCAGATTGGGTTCTTTCTGTTACTTTGCAAAATTTGGCTAGATGCTCATATTCCCTATCTGATACTCGTGTTGTCACTTGTTTCATAGTTGTCAAAGTACTTTCAATTTGCTACTATTGTAGTACAGGTTAAATAAATTAAAAGCTAAATGTCACGAGCAACTAAGTGTTATTACTGAACCGACACTCTAGACAGTTGAGACTGCGCCGCTTCATAACAATCCAGTTTACCTAAATCATGGCAAAGTTGAGCCGCTTGCTGTAAATCTTTGATCGCGGCTAACCGATTTCCCAGTTGGGCTTGGGCTAACCCCCGCTCATAGTAAGCTGAGGCATAGTTAGGATTTCGTTTAATGGCTTGGGTGTAATCCGCGATCGCACCGGATATATCTTCTATTTCCTGACGGGCTAATCCTCGGTTATAGTAAGGTTCTGCCGCCTCTGGATTCAATTGAATCGCTACTGTATAGTCCGTTATCGCCCCGCGAATATCTCCCCGACGCTGACGGGCTAAGCCACGGTTTTGGTAAGCTAGGGCATTATGCGGTCGTAAATTAATCGCGGTGGTACAGTCGTCAATGGCACCCTTTTGGTTACCGAGGTTAGAACGGGAACGACAGCGCTTCAGGTAAGCCGTGACGAGATTGGGTTGAAGTTGAATGGCTTGGGTATAATCGTCAATGGCAGCTTTTTCGTTACCTAACTCGGCTTGTATCTGACCTCGATTCACCCATGCAGGGGTAAAATTAGGGTCACGTTGTAGAACTTGGGTATAATCAGCTTTAGCCCCTTGGCGATCGCTTAACTCAAGGCGAAGATTTCCCCGTTGGTAATAGGCGTCAGCATTTTGGGGATTGAGTTGAATCGCCTGAGACAAATCAGCCAGGGCTAGCTGAGATTTTCCCCTATCAGCGTAAATCTTTCCCCGATGATAGTAAGCTGTAGCATTTTGCGGCTGATAGGCAATGGCTTGAGTATAGTATTGGATCGCCGAGGTTGGCTGTTGTGCTTGGGTTTTTCCTTGGTGGAGAAAGTATTGCGCCATTAGGCGTTGGGGAAGGTGTAGGGTATAAGCCAATATTAACGCTGTGATTCCCACTAATGCTATAGCCGCGAGGATAACCTGGGGTTTAAACTGACGAGTAGGAAACGTAATTGTCGCGATCGCGGGGTTGATTTCTGGTAGCGAGGGTAGGGAAAATTGAGTAATTGGATTGCTCTCCGGGATACCACTGAGATCCGCTAGTACACTCGCCGCTTTGTGATAACGGTTCTGGCGATCAGAATGCACCATTTTCTCCAGGATAGCGGCTAACTCTGGGCTAACTTGGGTGTAAGCTTGCCAAGCGCTGGTTTCATGTTGAGAATTGTTCGTTTGTTTAAGTTCCGTTAACTCACTGGCGGATAATCCAGTCATGGCTTGAATGGCGATTATTCCCAAGGCGTACAAGTCGCCATTGACTTGGAGGTGTTCTGGGAATGGTTTGGAGGATTGATCAACGGAAGTAGGATGGCGCGGATTTGGGGCTGATTGGTGGAATGATTGGGCGATTTGGGCACTCAGTTGATGGATAACTCCCCACGTTGTCAGGACTAATTTGCCATCTCCTTGGCGACGGATAATCGTGGAAGGCTTGAGGTTTCCTAAGATTACACCCTGTTGATGGACAAAAACTAAGAGGTGGAGGAGTTCTTGTAACAGGGTAATCACCTGATTTTCGGTCAGCGGATCACCGGGTATGAGTTCGTCGGTTAAGGGACAACCGGGAATAAACTCTTGAACGAGATAAAACTGGTTCGTTTGGGCAAATGAGGTGATAAATCGGGGAATTTGGTCATGTTGACCCAGCTTTTTCAGCAATTGCGACGTTTTTTCCAGACGACTGAGAATAAGTTGTCGAGTTTGAGAGGAGTTTGGCGGGAGTCGGATTTGCTTGACCACGCATTTAGGCTGCTGGGGAAAGTGAATATCTATAACTAAATAGGTGTGACCCAATTCATCGGTATCCAGGACTTTGATGAATTGGTAACATTCTGCTAAGAGTTTGCCCATATCGATGCACGCTGACGCTCTGTGCAAAAATTATGACACAAGGGGCAAAATCCCCATTTTGGCAAAAAATCTGTTATGATAGCACGACAGAAAAAGCTCCAGAGGATATCTGGAGCTATTTTGAACCCGTGAATTAAGATGAACCCGTGAATTAAGATTCAGTCGAAAGAGAAATTGTAATACATGTTGGACAAGATTGGCTACACATAAGCAGCCAATCTTTTACTTTTTAGGAAGCATTTTGGGTCGAGGGAAGCTGGGGGAGCTGGGGGAGCTGGGGGAGCTGGGGGAGCTGGGGCGTCAATTTGTAGGGGCGGGTTTGACTGATAACGTTACCCCCTTGTAGAGACGCGCCATGGCGCGTCTCTACACTAAACCCGCCCTGCTTGGGGAGCAAGAGGAGATGAGGAAGAATTTTTCCTACTCACCAATTACCTATCACCAATCACCAATTTTAGCGATCGCGAAATGGCAACAGGGTATGAGGAAGGCAAAGGTTTCTGTTAATTTTTCGCAACCTATTAGTGATCCCGAATATTTTATAAAGCTAAACTTAAATTATCCCTTTAAGAAAAAAAGTTTATGCTGACCTCAACCCCTCAGACCTCTACCCCAGTCCCTCAAGATAAATTATTGATCCTCTGGTTTGATCAAATCCGACTGGATGACCTACCCTTGGTTGGGGGCAAAAATGCCTCTCTGGGTGAAATGATTGGACAACTCACTCCCCAGGGAATCAATGTTCCTACCGGGTTTGCGATTACGGCGTATGCTTATCGTTACTTTATCGAAACCGCCGATTTAGAAGCCAAACTGCGCCACCTGTTTGCAGATTTGAATGTGGATGATGTGAGTAATCTGCAACAGCATGGCAAAAAAGCGCGACAGTTAATCCTCAGTATTGAGTTTCCCAGAGAACTGACCCAAGCCATTCGTACAGCTTATCAACAATTGTGCGATCGCTACGGGGAGGGGACAGATGTGGCGGTTCGTTCCTCAGCGACGGCGGAAGACTTACCCGATGCGAGTTTTGCGGGTCAGCAGGAAACCTATTTAAATGTGAATAGTTTCAAAGGGGTTCTGGAATTTACCCATAAATGCTTCGCCTCCCTGTTTACCAACCGCGCCATTGCGTATCGGGAACATAACGGATTTGACCACTTTGATGTGGCGCTTTCGGTGGGGATTCAGAAAATGGTGCGATCTGATTTAGCCTGTTCTGGGGTGATGTTTTCCATTGACCCCGAAACAGGTTTCAAAAATACCGCATTAATTACCGCCGCTTACGGCTTGGGCGAAACGGTGGTTCAAGGTGCGGTTAACCCCGATGAATATGTGGTTTTTAAACCCACATTAAAACAGGGATGTCGCCCGATTCTGGAAAAACGCCTGGGGACAAAAGAAATTGAAATGATATATGACGAAGGGGGTTCGAGACTGACGCGCAATGTGCGAGTCGCCCCCTCTGAGCAAAAGAAATTTTGTCTTCAGGATGAAGAAGTCTTACAATTAGCCCGTTGGGCGGTACAAATTGAAGACCATTATTCTCAACTCCGGGGACTCTACACACCCATGGATATTGAATGGGCAAAAGATGGGATAACTGGGGATTTGTTTATTGTCCAGGCGCGTCCAGAAACGGTGCAATCGCAGAAATCGGCACAGGTTCTCAAAACATATCAGTTGAACCAACGCAGCCAAGTATTACTTACGGGACGTAGTGTGGGCGCGGCAATTGGTCAAGGGACTGCTCATATTATTATGGATGCATCTCACATTCATCTTTTCGAGCCGGGAGAAGTATTAGTCACCAACCGCACTGATCCCGACTGGGAACCGATTATGAAAAAAGCCAGCGCCATTGTCACCAACCAAGGGGGACGCACTTGCCATGCGGCAATTATTGCGCGAGAAATGGGGATTCCGGCGATTGTTGGCTGTGGGAAGGCGACGGAGGTATTAACTACGGGTCAAGAGGTGACAATTTCCTGTGCGGAGGGAGATGAGGGACGAGTTTATCAGGGGTTATTACCCTTTGAAGTGCAAGAAACTCCTTTAGATAATTTACCCCGCACCCGAACCCAAATTTTGATGAATGTAGGTAATCCAGATCAAGCCTTTGGTTTAGCCGCAATTCCCTGCGATGGTGTGGGTTTAGCCAGGTTGGAGTTTATTATTGCCAATCATATTGAAATTCATCCTCTGGCGTTGATTCATTATCATCAATTGCGGGATGAATCGGTGAGAGCGCAAATCGCCCAGAAGACGAGGAGTTATGCCGATAAACCCCAATTTTTTGTCGATAAATTGGCGCGTGGGGTGGGAATTATTGCAGCGGCGTTTTATCCCAAACCTGTGATTGTGCGGATGTCGGATTTTAAGAGTAATGAGTATGCTAACCTTTTAGGCGGTCAGAGTTTTGAACCCAAGGAAGATAATCCGATGCTGGGGTGGCGAGGGGCGTCTCGGTATTGTGATCCGAACTACCGGGAAGCCTTTGCTTTGGAATGTCAGGCGATAAAGCGGGTAAGGGAAGAGATGGGGTTAACTAATGTAATTCCGATGATTCCCTTCTGTCGCACTCCAGATGAGGGGCGTCAGGTGTTAGCCCAGATGGCAAAAAATGGTTTACCCCGTGGGGTGAATGGGTTGCAGGTGTATGTGATGTGTGAGTTACCTAGTAATGTGATGGAGGCGGATGAGTTTGCTGAGGTGTTTGATGGGTTTTCGATTGGGTCAAATGATTTGACGCAATTGACGTTAGGATTAGACCGAGATTCGGCGTTAGTGGCGCATATTTTTGATGAACGCAATCGTGGTGTGAAGCGGATGGTGAAGTTGGCGATACAAACAGCAAAAGAGTGTGGGCGTAAGATTGGTATTTGCGGTCAAGCACCTAGCGATTATCCGGAGTTTGCCAAGTTTTTGGTGGAAGAGGGGATTGATTCGATGAGTTTGAATCCTGATTCGGTGTTAAAAACGCTGTTAATGGTGGCTGAGGTTGAAAGTAGTTTGTCGGGTGAGTTTGTAGAATCATAGCTTTGTCATTGTTGGGTTGACGTGAGCATCTTTGACTACAAACCCAATGCATCGTAGGGGCGCACCGACGTGCGCCCTATCACCGACGTGCGCCCAGAAAACCCGCAATATTTAATCTGTTTGTATCAGAATTATCTTTTTTTAACGCAGAGGTACGCAGAGGATGGCGCAGAGGTACGCAGAGGAATTTGCAAGATTTGGGTTTATAGGGAAGTTTTTATGATGCTGATGTACTACAATTAGCTTAACGCCTTATCCAGTAATAGTGTGAACGATGATCGGTTAAAATTCTACTGGGTACAATCTTCTGCTGCGATGGCTGAACTTCTTGTTTGACAACAGGTTTGTGAATAAACTGAGAGTAGATCACCGATATTGAATTATGGAAAGAATTGAAATTAAAGATTTTGTGGGAATTAAAGATATTACTCTACAGTCCCATCAACTTAACTTAAATACAGAATCTAAAGAAAAAGTTTAAACAAAAAAATAATACTAAACTTGTTATAAAAAAGGGAGAAATTTTCTATACTTATGAGGGGGATTAATAGCGCAGGCTATGCAAGGACGCACGTCGGTGCGCCCCGACATCTGGTCAATCACTGGATAATGACTGACTGAGAATCTAGCATGGTGATTTTTCTAGGGACTCTTATACAGAATCGTCCCACCGACTCTTGGATCATTGGGATCGACGGCTTGCCCACACATTAACCCTAAAGACCACTGATATTGTATGTTAGCATCTATTGCCGGAGCATTGGCTGGTAACTCTAAACGATAGGTACCCGGAGTTTGAGGAAGTGTAATTTGTGCCTGATAAAAATAGTCTTCATCAGCATCTTTTAAGCTAAAAAATACTTTGTTTGCTCCAGTTTTGGGAAGATAAACTGCAAAACTTGGACGCTCAACATCCGTTTCGCTGTAGGTAGGCATCAAGGCAGATAACCCTTGATCATCCATTACTTCATCCCCCGGACAATTTCCACGAGATGCGCCGCCGGTCGTATCAGATGGAGTTCCTTTTCCTGGTTTTGGGGGATCAAATGTTACCCATACCTCTGGATTAATTGACTCAGATTGTGCAATTAAATCCGGAACGACTACAAGCTGCAAGGATAGAGCAATGCCTACTATGGATAAAGATTTAACTAGGTTCATGATTTAAATCCTCCTCAGATTTATGTTGGGTTTTCAGTAAAAAACCTCTGACCCGAAAAAATCGCTCTTAAAACCTGTTTTTTAGCGCCAATAATCATAGCCAATTTCCCACTAGAATAAAGGGTGCCCAGTAATAGGGATGCTGATAGGCTTTTTGCTTCAATAGTGATAACTGAGCTTGACGCAGGGCTTCCGCTCGGTTACCATCACCTTGACGCAAATGGCGATAAAATTCAATCATGGTATTGGCGGTGGATTGGTCATTCACTGACCAGAGAGTGGCAATCGTACTCCGAGCGCCAGAACGCACGGCTAATCCGGCTAATCCTAAAGCGGCTCGTTTGTCTCCAGTCGCCGTTTGACAAGCACTGAGGACTAATAGTTCAATCGGTTCAGAATTGCTTTGTTCTCTAGTTTTAAGCAATTGAGATAAGATATTAGCATCAATGCGTTCATTCCAGGTAAGAATAAATGTGTCTTCGGGTTGGGAACTAAACTGACCATGGGTGGCAAGATGGAGAATATTAAAGGAATGGTTTTTTAGTTCCTTTTCTATTGTGGCACGGGTAAAATTTTCATTCAATAGAATTTCTGAAGGTAAATCATTACTAATCTCTTTAATTTCTTGTTCAACAGCCGGTAATGGTACAAAACCTTGACGGGCTTCAGTTAAGCCTGCTGTTAAAGAAGAGAGTGAAATTTGTCTGAGCGATCGCGGCTCCAGTAATTGCAATCCTGGTGTTAATGCGACACTGTATTTTTCAATCAAATATTGGTTACCATCGTAGAGCGCTGTCATGGGGATATTCCGCAAAACACCATCTAGGACAAAGACTAAGGTTTTAATCTGGTTACTGACTAATTGATTTTCAATCGGGCGAATCAGCCAATCATAAACTGTTTGGGAAAGCTCAAGCCGTTCTTTATTCGATAAAGCCGGACTCATGGTTTGTCGCAAACGGCTGACTGTGGATTCAATTTCTGTGGGGGATAATTTTATATCATAATGACTGAGAGGTTGTCCCGGTAAGGAAAAAATCACCGCTAAACGATTGGGTAAAATAATCGGGTAAATCACCGCCGCCCTAGCCTCACCTTTTTCGATGACAGTATCAATTTGTTCAGTTTTAGTCTCTAAACAGGCGGTGCGGAAAAAGTTTTCCAGTTCGGCTAATTGTAGGGATTCAATCACATTTCGGGCTTGTTGCAGATGTTCGGGTGAGGGAGAGTCTAATAAAAGACTGACGAAGTGACGATAAATGGGTTCAATTTTCTCTTGAAACGAGAACCGCACATCAGCATTCATGGCAACAATATCACCCCGGAGGGATTGTACCGTATCAAGCGCCTGTTGATTAGCTGCGATCGCGCCTGGTTTATCACCTATCTTTGTCAGGATTTGTGCCAGTTGCCAGTACCATTGATAGGATAAATCAGCAGCGTTGATACTCTGAGATAAAAATAGGGCTTGTTCGGTTAAGCGTTGGGCTTGAGACCATTGTTGAGTTTTGTCGTATAATGTCCCTAGAATTCCTAAACTGAGAGATTCTGCTCGTTTATCGTTTAAGGTTTTCGCCCCTTGAATGGTTTTAGCTAAGTGTTGGGCAATGGTTTGATAGTTGGCAATTCCTGGAGAACTCACCTCTGAGTTTGCGACGAGTTCGATTAAACGTTCAGCGTAGTTAACTTGGGCATAAATAGCCTCTCGACTAAGAGGTAACTGAGAAAGGTTAGTTTGAATTTGGGGAACTAATTCTTGGGCGTCGCTCAACTGTTCCAGATGAATCAGTAGGTTGAGTTGGTTGAGTTTGGCTTGTACTTGAGACAGAGGAGTTGTGGCTATTTCTGCGGCTTGTTGATAGTATTCTAATGCCCCTGGCATTTCTTCTAAGTTGCGGCTAATATTGCCTAAACTCAACAAAGCTGCACTGATATCAGGGGCAGAATTAAGGGTTTGTGCAATAGCTAAACTTTCTTTTAAGAGAGTCTGGGCGGCTAGCAAATCACCGATGGCTTCCCAGACAATACCCAGGCTGCGTAATCCGGTCACTTTCATGATAGAATCCGGTTGGGCGTTTAGCTGTTGCTGCACCGATTCGAGAAGTTGCCGCGATCGCTGAAACATTCCCAAACTTTGCCATGCCTGAGCCTGATTGATTTGGCTCCCCAGTACCCCCATATCATCGTCGGCTTGGGAATAGAGGTTTTCTGCCTTTTTCCAGGTTTCTAGCGCCGCCTCAGGTTGTCCCATTGCCAGTTGCAGACTCCCTTTTGTATTTAATACTCGTGCTAACATAGCGGGATTAGCTTGGGGTTGGAGTAAATCCAGGCTTTGGTTAATCGCCGCTTCCGCTTGTTGCCATTGTCCCAAGTCTTGATAAGCTAATGATAAGTAATGTAACGATAACGCCTGATTGATGCGATCGCCGACTTTTTGATAATTCTGCGCCGCCTCTTGCCAAGTCTTTATTGCATCAGCCAAACGTCCAGCATCATAATCGGTTTTGCCTTGACTGACAAGGTTAGGAGTATCTATAAATTGGGCAATTTGTCTCCCCTCTCCTTGCAGCAGAGGGGTAGGGGGAGAGGTTATAGAATTGAAACTGAAAGGGTGAGAAGAATTATGTGCCGCGACAGGATGAATCGTCATCACCACTAAGCAGGTTACCAAGAGTAATCCCCAGAAAAATACTTGCTTTTTACTACTTATTCTCAACCGCTTCATAACCCCTCTTCTACTCTAACTCGTCGGCGTCAGGGTCAATACCCATTTCCCGCAATCGTGCAGCTAATTTTGCCGCTTTTTGCTCGGCTTTTTCCGCCCGTTGTCGTTCAATTTCCGCCCGTTCTTCACCAATAAGTAAAAGGTTGCCCTCACTATCCCACCAGCGCAGCCAGAGTTGAATTTGATTTTGATAGGTTCCTTGCCAAAGTCCGAGTTCTACTCCTAACGGTGGAATAGAATAATGACCCCGTTCATTAGGTTCTATTCGTTGATAGGAAAAATCTTGCAGATGATACACCTCTAATTTGCCATTTTTAATTTCGTAAATGGCATAGTAAGGAATGCGAATAATATGTCCATAAACCCAAAATTTACCCGGTTTCGTAGTTTTCCCCTCAGCCGAAACCGATAAAGGTGTAGCATCCCGTTCCTCTTCTCCATCCCCACTGGCAAACTCGATAGCAATCGTTGGTGCCATAAATTCTCGCCATAGGACATACGAACGCCGAATTTCTCCATTCAGAAGCGGCGGAACATTGGCGACATAGAACCAATCGGGTGCTTCAGCACCTTTTTCGGGGGGGTCAGTTTCACGCCAGTAAATACCACAATCTTGTCCAATAGCATATTGACCATCAGGATGAAGTTGCCGCAAAACTGAACCAATAGAATCGGTTAAAATAATGCTTTGGGGATGCTCCTGGAAATTCTTCACAAACGTACCATCTGATTCGGGAAGTTGAGTATGATCAGGAAATGCTGGGGGTAAATCAGTACGAGTTACTATTGTCATTTGTCATTCGTCCTTTGTTATTTGTCCGATCATCTCCAGTTATTTCCCCCATTCTATAAAATTATCGCCTCCATCCTTCAATCACCTCTGCGCCCTCTGCGAAAACCTCTGCGCCCCTCTGCGTTAAAAAAATATAATTGCAATCTCACCCATTAAATTTAGTCTAAGTCATTTTTCCCCCCACAGGAAGACGATACTCCCCCAAAAACTACCCTTTTTTCTCCACTCGATTCAGCCGTCAAAATCACCGTACCATTTTCATCCACAATCCAACCTTGAGCTTCAATCAGTTGCTTTTCATGTATCTCGGATGGGAGATTTACAGCAGGTTGATTATCAGGAAACGCTGAAACACTTCGCCAATCTCGCCAAACCGCATTTCCCGGTAAATAGTCACGGGGATTATTGGGAATACCGCCGCGTCCGATAACGGTAAAACGATTTCCTGTGTCAGCCGGACAACCCGCAATAATTTGATTAGATGGGTCAGTAAAATTTAAGGGTAATTCAGTTAATCCGCTAGATGGATCAACATTGGGAGTATTAATCGTAATTGTACCCCCAATTCCTAACTGAGAACTAGCCGTAATATCACTATTTGGGGTAAGTTTATCACTCACCTGCAAGCCAAAAATACCTTGAGTCGTTATGATAATATTTCCGCCATTTCCTTCAAAAGCATTGGCAGTGATATCACTATTTCCTTCTAGAATAGACACGATAAACTTAGCCTCAATATCGATATCGCCACCATCTCCACCCGCCCCCGCTTGTCCCGCCGTGGTACTGATTAAACTGTTATTTCGCATCAGTAATAAATCCGTTCCAGTGAGGACAATATTGCCACCGTTTCCTGATCGCGTTCCCGTACCAATTCCGGCTCCGTCCAAAAGGGTCACGCGATCAGCATTGATGTACAAATCACCTGATCGGGTATCACCAGATGCTAAGGTTAATGTTGTTATACCCCCCTTTCCTTGCAATTCTATCTGAGTCGCATTCACTCTCAAATTTCCAGCGGTTCCTGTACTCGTGAAATCAGCCGAGGTGGCAATTCCAGCCCCATCTCGCACCACCAAGTGATCGCTATTAATCGTGATATTTCCGCCATCTCCACTCCCTTGAGTTGCGGAGGTCAAACCTGTCCGCAACTCAGCCAATTCTAAGAGGCTATTGAGGTCAGTTGGAGCGACAGCTTCACCCGGTTGATTGCCAATAATTTCTATGGATTCGGCGTTGATGGTTAAATCCCCAGCATCACCACTGCTATTGGTTCGAGCTGCTGTAGAAATGCCCGTTCCTACCTCTGAGTAGGTTTTTGTATTTCGGATAAGTAATTGACGGCTATTTAGGGTTAAATTTCCAGCATCACCAGAGCCATAAGTAAGGGAACCCAATGTACCATCATCCAGCAGGTTGACTGAAGTCGCATTAATCATCACATTTCCCGCTTGTCCACCATTAGCAAAGGTGGCTGTGGCAATATTCGATTCATCTTGCAAGGTAAGGGATTCAGCGGTAACCTGAATGTTACCTCCTGATCCTGAAACTGTCACAGATGTGTTGTTCGCTGGGATAGCTTCGATGAGAACGGCAATATCACCGCTCGGCGAACCAAGAATTTCGATAATATTATTGATATCAGAGTTATCGTTGATACTGGCAGCAATTGTATTAATATCAGAGTTATCGTCGGCACGAATTGAATCAGCGATAATCTGAATATTACCCCCTTGTCCAGAACCAACCGTCACGTTAAAAATTTTAGATCCACCACTCAAAACCAGAGACGGGGCTGAGAGTTGAATGTCACCGCCTTTGCCTAAACGGGTGAGGCTACTAATTATTGAATTATTCAGGGTTAGCGTTGCGCCACTGTTCAGAGAGATACTACCACCAAGTTCTCCAATGGCATTGATATTACTCACTCTAATATCACCAACGGCTTGGAGGGAAATGTCACCTGCTTTACCAAAAGAACGGGTATCAATTGCGCCAGCCGTGGTATCAATTAATCCTTTGGAGTCGATAATAATAGTACCCCCCGTCATAATTCCTGGGGTATTTATTGAACCAACGGTGATACCCCCGGCTAAGGATGGATTAGGCTGGTACTGATTGGTTAAAAAAACAGCGCCTCCTGGGTTAAAGATATCGCCAATGGTAATAGTAGCACTGGTCGGACTTTCCCGGAGATTGGGGAAAGGAGGAACAATAATTCCCTGGGATGGAATACCTTTAATGACTGGAATATCAAAAGCAGTCGTTCCCGCCCGGATATCCAGGGTGGGTTGAGTTTTCCCATCAATGAATATAGATGTGCCATCGGAAAGAGTAATTGTCTCAACAATGCCATTTTCGGTATCGACATTATTGATCAAAACACCACCCGGAATCGTCACACTTCCACCAGCGAAAATATGCAGTGAAGCGCCCTGATAAGCCCCGATCAAAACATCCCCACCACTGCGAATCACCGGATCATTAGGACTTGTGAGGGTTCCCAGATTCCCATCAAGCTGTTCGATGCGAAACTCGCCACCAGTCCAGAAATGGGCATCCCCTTGAACAGGATTAGCCGAATGGAATATCATATTTTCATTGGCGAAAAGACCACTCTCTGGATGATTCAGGGCAAAAATATCAATCGTGCGATCGCCTTGTATCTGCAAATTTCCGCCAGCCCTAGCAACGAACGGATGGGCAAGACTGTCTCGGATGTTTACGGTATGATTAGCGTGCAGGGTAAGATGATCTCCAGCTATAAGCTGACCTTGTAAATTTAGAGTATCAGCCGCTAGAGTGAGATTCCCTCCCACAGATAAATTCCCTGCATTGGTAATCGTTGCCGATTCATCAGTTAGATAATTAAAAAAGAATACCCCGGGCTGAATGGATAGGAGTGTACTTTTTTGGGGTTCTTTTGCCATAAATAATCCCTGTTCACCCAGGCGAATCCCATCAGCCGTACTCGCAACAAATGAACCGGCTACATCTAATTTGGCGTCTTGTCCAAAAATAATCCCGTTGGGATTAATTAAGACTAGATTCGCCGCCCCTTCCACACCGAGAGTGCCAAAAATATTCGAGATATTCGTTCCCGTGACGCGGGTGAGGATATGGTTAACATCCGCAGGATTGGCAAAGTAAACCTGCTGTCCCTGATCAATATTGAACTCACTAAAACTGTGGAACAAATTACTCCCCCGTCTTGCCCCGCCTTGAATCAAATCCCGCACTTCCTGGGGAATAACGATGGAATTTTCTGCACCTAAAGTGTGATCAGGAATCAGTTGGGCATTAATTTTTGCGGCATAAAAAATCTGACTGGATACAAGTCCAAAACAGCAGAACCATTTTAACGCTTTTTGAGTGTTTAGGCTTTTGAGTATAGAGTTAAAATCGACTGGATTCATCAGTTCAACTGGATTTGATCAAAAAATCCCTGTAAAATTCCTCGACAAGAGGAACTTAAACCCACTAATTCGGTTCTTTTTCTCTATACAGTCTCATCCTAAGGATACCCGTACAATTTTGGGGATATTTAAAACTTTTATCAAATTTAAAACGCCATGTTGCTCTGTAGATACATAGCATTCTACGTTTCTAGTTCTGACAACGCCGCAGATAGATTTTAGCGGTTTTATCCTCAGGCACAAATTCTAAACACTGTTGAAACAATTTAGCTGCTTTACTCACATCTCTTTGATAATAAAGGCATAACGCTTGTTCAAACATCGTTTTTGTTTTCAACTTCTTCTGACGAACTGAGGAAGGATCAGCATCAAACACATCAAACACAGACACACGTTTGGTTTTACCTTTAACCTTAACCCGACCAATGAGACGAAAAGAATAGTCAGAGGGGTCACGCAAATGGTCAAAGGTGTAATGTGAAATCAGCAGCGACACTCCATACTCTTTAGTCAGGTGTTCCAAGCGAGATGCCAAATTTACAGCATCACTAATTACCGTACTATTAATATGTGTTTTACCGCCCACTGTTCCCAACATCATC
Source organism: Coleofasciculus sp. (assembly GCF_046565525.1). Lineage (NCBI taxonomy): Bacteria > Bacillati > Cyanobacteriota > Cyanophyceae > Coleofasciculales > Coleofasciculaceae > Coleofasciculus > Coleofasciculus sp. The sequence continues at coordinate 54,073 of NZ_JBKHUP010000012.1, forward strand.
AAGCCAGTATTAATGCCAATCCCGATTTCAATCGGACACTCCCCGGCTTTTTGTCGCTCTTTATTATAGAGTTTCAGGTGTTGCAACATAGCAATTGCCGCGTTGACGGCATCATCGGCACTCCCACTAAATAACGCCATAATTGCATCACCAATATATTTATCAATAAAGCCTTGATTTTCAATAATTGCTGGTTCCATGTAGGAAAGATAACGGTTAATAAAATTAAAGGTTTCTTGCGGTGTCATCGCTTCTGATAGAGTCGTGAAATTGCGAATATCTGCAAATAAAACCGACATGTTTTGCTGGGATTGATCCCCTAATTGCACATCAGAAATACTGTCCTTATTCAGTAATTGTAAGAATTGCCGGGGGACAAACTGGGAGAACGATTGATTCAACCGAAAAAGCTCGCGGGTAAACTCTTCTCGCTCGACTTGAGCTTGTTTACGTTCTGTAATATCTTCAATAAAGCCCTGATAGTAGAGTACATTGCCCTGATCATCACAAACCGATCGCGCATGTTCACAAATCCAAATAATGCTGCCATCTTGGCGATAAACTTGAGACTCAAAGCCGACAACTTCTCCCTGTTGTTCCATCAGTTTAATAAAGTGAGTGCGACGGTTCGGATCAACATAAATTTGGGTGGTTATATCGGTAATCGTGCTGATTAATTCTTCGGGAGAATTATAGCCATAAATCTTTGCCAATGCCGGATTTGCACTGCGATAGCGTCCGTCAAGGGTTGTCTGAAAAATACCTTCTAATGCATTTTCAAAAATACGGCGATATTTCTGTTGGGCTTTCTGTTGTAACTGGCGACTCTGATAATCGGCTGTGACGACGGCTGAACCCGTTAATGCGAGTAATGAGGGAACTACAGGTAACCACCACCCTGCCAAAAATAGGAGATAAGTGCCAATTAAGCTACAACCAATCGTCAGTAAAATATAAACGCCTAGGGCGAGTAATTGGAGTACGCTTTTTGGGTTCAACCGTTGATTCTTTAGTAAGAATAAACTTCCGGCTGCACCCAGAAACGACCAAGAAAAAATCTGTACTGCTTCTACCAGGGTGGGTAAGACTTTAATGAAGGGGCGTCCATCTATTGCACCACTGATAATTTGGCTGGTTAAATTAGCGTGAATAACAACGGCTGCTGTGCGACGGGGAGGGGCAAATATTGTGCTATCATAAGGGGTAAAAAATAAGTCATTGGTACTTTGCGCCTTAGAACCAATTAGGATGATGCGATCGCGGATTTTTTCTGGGGGAATTTGATCTGCTAATACATCGCGTAAGGAGACGGTATCAAAGGTGGCGGAAACACCACGAAAGTTTAAAAGAATCTGATACCCTCCCGCATCTGCATCCACATACCCCCCATCATGATTCTGGAAGGGCATAAAGATAGCTTTACCGAGACGATAATACGGCTGATTGGCATTAATCACCTCTAAAGTAATACCTTCATCCTCTAAGTACAGTAATGCTAGACGGGCGGCTAAACTTAATTGCACATCCTCATTCTCCGGTTGAATTGACAGTAACCCTCGGCGAATCTTGCCATCCGCATCCACAAGCAGATCAGCCAAACCGACTTGGGCTAAAGCGTCCAAGGTGGGTGGAGAGGCGACGCGATCGCCCACTCTTTTTTCGACCCCAATTAGATTCGGCGTAGACTGCATCACCTCCACCCATTCCTGATGTCCAGGTTCTACGGGTAAATCTCGATACAGATTTAAACCCATCACTCGTGGTTTAGCCGCTTTCAGGGTATTAATTAAGTCAGCCAAAACTCCATCAGGAATGGGCCACTGTCCCACCTGATTAATATCAGTTTCATCAATCGTGACTAAGAGAATGCGAGAGTCTGGGGATTCTTGGGGACGCAGACGGAAATATTGATCCAGGGTTGCCCATTCCAATAGCTGAAATAAACCCGCCCCATTAAGGGCAAGGATAATCAGAGTCACACTAGGAGTGATCAATAAGATTCCTTGCCATTGCTTAATCCACGTTTTCAGCCTTGACCTCATCAGACATCTCCCTTCTGAATTCCTCCATCTCCAACCGTTAATTCCCTATTGCCGTAACCCAGCAATAACCCTGTTGAGTCGGTCTATAAATTAATCTAATATTACTCTTTAGCTATTTGAAACTACCCTGGCAATAGCCGTGGCAAATAAGCAGGATTTGCTTAACAAGACTTAATACTTTAAGCTAGAAAATAGAAACATTGAAAATAGAGATAAAATGTTCAATTATATCAACTCCCTTCTCGGACGTCATCCCGAACGCATCAACGCTAATGTCGAAATTTACACCTGGCAAACTTGCCCCTTTTGTATTCGTGCCAAGATGTTACTTTCGTGGAAAGGTGTCAACTTCACAGAATATAAAATCGACGGCGATGAAAATGCCAGAACCAAAATGGCAGAACGAGCAAACGGACGACGAACCGTCCCCCAGATTTTCATCAACAACCAGCATATTGGTGGCTGTGATGAACTTTACAGTTTAGACGGTCAGGGCAAGTTAGATCCATTACTATATCAGCCGGCTCAAGCATGAAACCCTCTCAGAGACGTAGCATGGTACGTCTCTGTTTTGACTACCTGCAAGCAGGGGAGATTTTAGCGGGTCAGTTATTTCTCCCATGCTGCACTAATGAGATTCTTCATTCCGCTGTCGCTCCATTCAGAATGACAAAGGACTAATGACGAATAACGAATGACAATCAACAATCCGAGAAATTAAGACAAAGCTGCACATAGTCAACCCCTGCATCAATTTTTGTCTGTGTTGAACAAGCATCCAGTCGTTGATGAGACTTTTCTAACACCTCACAGCTTTGCGCCAACCACTGCTGAAATACCTCAAATCGACCATCCGATGGATGAACCACCTGATAAACGCGCACGCGATTTAAACGCTTACTTTCACGACCAATACATTGAAGTCCATAGCCAATCTTATCCAACAAACGCCGGACAATCCGAATGGGTGTCGCATTTGACGCCAATCCAATCCCCAACGTCGTTTTAATCGACGCCCGATCCGATAGTGCCAATCGCGCCATCGCCTTCAAATCCTGATCAGTTCCTCGTAACTCACGCCCCCTATCTGCCAGCAAAACTGGCACCCCCAAAAGTTCCATCGTCCCTACCGCCGCCCCCAATTGAGAACGATTAAAGTCAGGCAAAAAAATACTTCCACCCCCTAATTCAATCAATCGACGTGCCATCGCCGCATCCCGTTGCGCCAAATGGTCTCGCCCTAAGGTGAGAAAATAATGCAGCAATAGCTTTTGATACCAACCCTGATCATCCTTAGCCACCAGTTGAGCAGTAACCGGAATCCGATAACGCTGCTTTAAGTCATACTTACGAATCGCGCGTCGTTGAGCAAGGGTTTTCACTAATCGTTTTTGCCCGGTATTATACTGATGATCACTGAGATTTTTAGCCCGGGCGATCGCTAAACATTCTGCTTGATAGTTTTGGTCTTTCACCGCCGCGATCGCAGCCGTCAGCGAATCCGCTTCAACCTTCCCCTGTGTCTGGTTAGCCTCTCCTCCCGTCTGTTGATCGGAAACCTCAACCACCTGATGCCCTTCCTCCCGCAGCGCCGCCAGTACCGATTCGCGATACTGAAACATGGACGCATTATGCCTTACCGCCATTCTTGCCCAGCACAATAGCGATTCCGCTTGAAAACCCGTCTCAATATCATCAAGGGCATCAAAATCGGATTGTTGTAACAATCGAATATTAAGCTGAGTCAAACGCCGTCCCGATGTCAACAAAGCGGGAATCGACGTTGAACCATTTCCCACCCGATTAAACCCACCAGGTGCCACCCACAGGAACCGAGGCAAATTTTGCCGCACCCGCCCTAACGCCTGACGCACCGAGTTTTCACTTTGCACCCCAATCGCAATCCCCCAAACCGAGGTGAAATGTCCCTCCAACTCAATGCTGACTCCCGTTTCAATCACCGGACTTGCCAGAACAATATCATACTGACTCAAAACCCCATCCAAATCACGCATACAGCCATACGCCGGATGAGTCGGTTCAGCTAGGGATTCTGAATCAATGCGGAGAATCTTCGCCTCAGGAAATCGAGAACGCAGATACGCTTCCAACGTACAAGTTCCCCACTGACTCCCCCGTTTCTGGGCGGAAAGGCAAACAAAGGGTTTCCCACCCGCTTCAATGTGCCATTCCAAGTCCTGAATCAATCGTTCTGGTTTAGGTTCCGGATAATAGTTTACCCGCCACGATTCCAACTCGCTGGGTTTCCAGGTATTGTGAATAATATAAGGATTTTGGGGAACCCCCGACAAAGAAATTAGGTAATCGATAGAGACATCACTCAAATCCGCATCCGCCACATAGACTTGCCCCTCACCTGCCAAAACATTCTGCATCAATGTCTTTAGGGATTTCAGAATCGCCACTCGACGACTACTGCAAGTATCCGAATCCAACCCATGCCAAAGAACCTGTTCCACTTCATCTATAATTACCACCCCATCTGACCAGTTCACCGCCTCAAACCTAGCCTGAGAAGTAGGATGGAGAGAGTCAACGCACAGACCATAGCCTAACGTAGCACCTGTATCCCCATCCTGTACCTGAGTGATATAGTTCAAGCCAAAGCGCTGACACAACGCCTCCACGAGTCGCACCCGATGACCAATCACCAAAACCCATTTCTGGCGCTTGATGGCGTCTTTGACAATCGTTTCTAACCATTGGGTTTTCCCTGTCCCTTTGGGGGATTTAATCCCAATCAGTTTGGCATCCTCAGGAATCGATAGTTCCCCTAAATAGCGGTGATTTACCTGTACCGTGGGCGGATACGTCAGGCGGGTTAAGGACTGGGCTTTCCAGGTATCGAGGGGGACGGCGGTTTGATAGGCGGCGTCAAAGGCTGTCTGAGTACTGATGGCAATTAAGTCATCCACCCCTTTCCCTTGGTCTGGATGCCAACTGATTACTTTGACAGAACATCTCTGTTGGGTTAATAAATATCCCAACTGGCGAATAGCCGCATTAACCGTTTTGATCGTACTCGGTTTAGTGTCTTGGTCGAAGGCAATATAAATCGTTCTCCCCGGCGTTGCTAATTTGAGTAACTGGGGGATGAGGCGAGACTTAGCGATACGATTTCCCTGTTCATCTCTAGGGACACGATAGCCCCCAAATACACCAGGGAGGGCAATGGCTGCATAGCCGGCGGTGAGTAAAGCCCCCGCTTTCTTCGCGCCCTCAGTAATACACAAAGGAACTTCTGGATGGGCGATAAGCCACTGCCAAAATCCGTTGGCAAGTGTTGACCCTTCACCGCCTTCGAGGGCATAGTTTTGAATGTGTAGGGGTGGGTTTAGGGACTGAGTGGGGGCGATTGATGATAACGTTTCTGCAAAACCCGCCCTGACCGATGTGTAGGGGTGGGTTTCACTATTATCGTTTTTTTCCCATCCTGATGTGACCAAACCCGCCCCGACTGAGTTTTGAGTGTTGAGATTAAACCCGCCCCCAGACGCACCATGGCAAGACGCGCCATGGCACGTCTCTACATTGATCTGATCAAATGGAAGCGTCATGTTATAGCGATTAGCAATACCTTGCCACAGATGTAGGGGGACACGTAGGGCAAAGATACCTGTGGGGGTTAGAGGCGGATGTTCATATTTAATCGGTTTTCCTGTTTGAGTATTGTGCCGAGGAGAACTGGGCTTGAAACAACCCCAGAGGTCATCATTACCTGTGAGTAGGTCAATTCCGGAACACCACCATCCGCCGTGTTCTGTATGTTCGTAGCGTTTGAGGATGCGGTGACTGACACGACCATCATTGCGTCGTGGTAATGTATCCGCGTAGAGTAAATAGTTTGATGGGCAAGTGCCAGTTAAAGGGATAACGTTCAGGCGGGTGAGTTGGTCATCGATACAGCTACTGTTCCATTCTTGCAGATAATTCACGGGATTAGAGATTGAGTGGGTCATACAGGAAACTACACTACATCTAGTAGCCAAACTAGATAGGTTAGGAAAGGAACACTAATTATAGGGCTTGTTGACCAACGATCGCAGCGTCCTGTAAAAAAATGGCGGTGCAGGGGTGAGGGGGGTGTCCTGGTATGAACTAGCGTGGCACGGCTAAAATCGTGGAATCGATTGATTTTACGGGTTTTATGGGCGCACGTCGAGAAAGGACGCACGTCGATGCGCCCCTACGGTTTCCGGTTGAGTTAAATTCAGGACGGATTGAATTCAGGATAATTGAGGTAAATCTTAAAATAATTGAGGTCAATCTCAAAAGTTGTTAACGCTTCAGGACAAAAACAGAGACAAAAGCCTAAACCATGAAATTAAAGTCAGAATTGCAGTATTTTAAAATTGCTCAAAAATAACGAATTTTCCCGAAATAAATAATGCCACAATAAAAACAAATAACCTAATCCTAGGTCGATAAATCAATGACGAAATGCTTACTTCGTCTGACTGGTATTAGCATTTTAGGAACTTTAACCGTTGCCACGGCTAGTCATGCCACGCCCGTATTTAACGACTTATCAACGAAACAAGCCATTATTCGTTCTAATTTAAAACATGGGATTCTACCAAACCTAAAAACACTAAATATTAAACTTGCAGGAGATCTAACCTTGAATCAAAAAACCACAAGTAGCAATAAAGAGCCTCGACCTTCTTCGCCCAATTTCCTGACCCGTTCTGAATGCCGAGGCAGTTCCCGGAGACAGGAAAAACAAGACTATTCAATGTTAGATTTTCGCTTTTGGATTACCGAAAATCCCTGTAATGAGGGCAAAATTGATCAAGATTGAAGCCTCCAGGGAAACTCTCCTTCCCAAGCTCTGCCTGGGAAGGTTCATTGGGAGGCAAAGCCTCCCTGTTTTACAACTTACCGATAACATTCTTCATTTATTTTCTTATCGTCAGAAAATATAAACTCCAACAAATGACGAACTATTTTGTTCTGAAAATCGCGAATATTTCCCAATAATACGGAGTTTAAATTTAGGAAACAGATATATAAACTTATTCTATTTGACCAGTATAATTAGGAACAAGCTACCTTGACAGGGGCAATTTAGGAGGCTGATAAGCGATGGCAAAAATAACCCATCCGTTGCCGAAACAGGCACAGATAAAAGAGGCAACTGGACAACCAGGTTCCAGGGAAATATTGAAGTCTGTCGGTAGATTGATTGGTAAGAATCGCTCAAAACGGACTGGATACATCAGCGTAGGGACTGTGGCGCTCACCAGTTGTATTTGGCTAGCTTGGGGTAGTGACGCCATTGCCCAGATTATCCCCGATGAAACCTGGGGCACCGAACAATCGGTGGTTGAGAAAGGTGATATCGACGGCGCTATTGTTGATTTGATTACCCAGGGAGCAACTCGTGGTGCTAACCGATTTCACAGTTTTGAACAATTTGATATCGGGGAAGGGCAGAATGTCTATTTTGATTCTCCCCAAGGAATTGAAAATATTTTTAGTCGGGTAAGGGGAAATGACGCCTCGGATATTCTGGGGACGCTGGGTGTCAATGGTGGGGCAAATCTGTTTTTTATTAATCCCAATGGGATTATCTTTGGGGACAATGCCTTTCTGGATGTTCAGGGTTCGTTTGTAGCAACCACAGCCAATGGGATTCAGTTTGGGGAACAGGGGTTTTTTAGTACCACCCAGTCAGAGGTTCCTTCGCCGTTATTGACAGTGAATCCTTCGGCATTTCTGTTTAATCAAATCACGCCGGGGAGAATTGAAACGCGCTCAATTACACCAGAAGGATTTGACCCATTCGGCTTTCCTGTCTCTGGTTTGCGAGTCCCTAATGGTTAAAGTCTGCTGCTGGTGGGTGGAGATATCCTGATTGATGGGCAATTTGATCTACCCCAGTTGGACGTTGGAGCCGGATTGACTGCAATAGAAGGTCGAGTGGAATTAGCCGCCGTTGCGGGTTCGGGGACAGTAGGACTAGATGTTAATGGTAACACCCTCTCATTGAATGTTCCCCCACAAATGCTGCGAGCCGATATAGCGTTAACCAATGGCGCTGTTGTCACCACTGCTGGTGATGTAGCTGAAGGTGGGGGTGATATTCAACTGTGGGGAAGGCAAATCACTCTGGCAGAGGCTTCTCAGATATTCTCTAGTACTTTTGGTGCAGACAAGGGCGGAAATATTGTGGTGATTGCCTCGGAGTTAGTGGAACTTACAGACTCACCCAGTGGCTTTTTTGCAGAGAGTGATGCAACCGGAGACGGCGGAGATGTGACTGTTACGACGCCCGTGCTACGGGTATTGAATGGGGGAGTGATTTCCACAGCCGCTTATTCTACAGGCAATGCGGGTAATATAGTGGTGAATGCTGGAGACATTTTATTACAGGTGGAAGACAGCTTAACTATCTCTGGAGATTTCAGTGGAGTGTTTGCTGATACAGGAGGAGACTCTAGTGGCAATGGCGGTAGTATCATTATTGATTCAAAAAAAGTAGTGGTTCGGGATGGTGGGCAAATCGCTGTTGAAAGTCAAGGAACAGGCGATGCAGGCAACTTAACGGTAATCGCTGAATCTATTTATTTAGAGAATGGACGACTAAATGCTGAATCGGCTAATGGAAGAGGCGGAAACATCCAGCTCAAAGTAAAAGACGTACTCCTATTACGCGGTAATAGTCTAATCTCTGCATTTAGTGGTGTTGCCGGAAATGATGGAATTGATGGCAATATCACTATCGACACAACCTTTTTAATCGCTATACCCAACGAAGATAGCGACATAGTTGCCACGGGATTTGGGCGTAGCGTTGGCAGTAATATTCAAATCAATGCTCAACGGATTTTTGGCACGCAATTCCGCCAACAACGCACCCCCGACAATGATATTGTGGCGACGGGAAAAGTTGTATTAAACACCCCGGATATTGACCCCACCCAGGATTTAGCACCCCTCCCCATCACGTTCATCGATATATCCAATCAAATTGACAACCGTTGTTCATCCAATGGCAGACTAGCATCCAGAGGTGACAAATTTATCATCACTGGACGTGGCGGTTTACCCTTATCCCCGGATGATCCGCTCCCCAGTTATACTGTTATAGAAGATTTAGGCAATTACGTTGAATATGAGCCAACTGAGTCGATACAATCGTCACCGATAATGATCAACCGCGAATCAATTTCAGATGAGAAACCCCGGCAAATTGTTGAGGCTCAAGGGTGGTACAGAGATGCTCAAGGTAATGTGATTCTTACCGCAGAACCAACGATGGAAACATTCCATGAAACCGGGTGGAACCCAGCGAATTGTCTGTCGGAAAAACCTTGATAAATGGTGCCTGGGGCGAGTCGAGAAAATTCATGGATTTCCCCTTCACGATAGTGCAGCGACTCGCCCCTACAGGACACGTAACACATAAAATAGGACTTTCCGAACTGTTGTAGAGACGTTGCATGCAACGTCTCTACCAAATGATGCGTCCTAACCGCTATGGCGATTGCTATATGAAAAAATGTACCGTCCTCTAGACCCCGTTCAACCTTAACCTATAGTGGATTGACACATCTAAAATTGTGGAGTAGATTTTACCATTGAATAGGGCGCACATCGGTGCGCCCCTACGGTTTCCGGGCGTAAGATTAAATGAGGGGTTCCCTACAGATGGTGGTTCAATAAAATGGCGTCAATCCTGACCAGGTTTGAACGGTGCGCCCCCTAATCTTTTGCCCAAACCACGGTGTATTTCTAGAGAGGGATTTTAGGGTATCTTGTGCAATTATCCAACTCTGCTGCGGGTCAAATAACACCAGTTCGGCGGGTTGCTCATTGGCAATCTTGGCGGGGGATTGACCTAGACAAAACGCTGGATTTGTGCTGATAGTTTGCCATAGTTGCAAAGCTGAACATACGCCAGTGTCCACTAAATTTTGCCAAAGCAAGGGTAACGCTAATTCTAAACCAATGACTCCTGGTGGCGCTTCGGCAAAGGCAACGGTTTTCTCTTCGTAGGTGTAAGGTGTATGGTCAATGGCAATAGCATCAATCACGCCATCCCGAATTCCTTCGATTAGGGCGATTCGATCATCGGGATTACCTAATGGGGGTTCGATGCGTAAATTGGGATTATAATTACTTAAATCTTGAGTATCCAGCAGCAAATGCATCCAAGAGGTACTCGCGGTTACCGGAACCCCTCGTGCTTTCGCCTCTTGAATCAGTTCCACGCCGCGACGGGTTGATATACGCATCAAATGTACCGGAGTCGCGATCGCACCTACTACTTCTAAGATGGCAGATAATGCGGCTGATTCTGACATCGAGGGATTTCCGGGGATACCAAAACGGATGGAGTTCGCCCCTTCGCGCATCACCCCATTTCCCTTTAACTTCAGATCACACGCCCATAACGCCACAGGTATTTGCAACGGGTGCAAGTATTCTAACACTCGCCTCAGTAGAGCCAGATTAGACAAAGGACGCCCATCGGCAAAACCCACGACGCCTGCGGCGGCTAACTCAGCCAGTTCCGTCATCTGTTGTCCTTCCACGCCTTGGGTTATTGCACCCCAGTAATACAGGTGAGGGGAAGATTGGCTGGGATGGTATCGTTCCTGCTGGCGCACACGGGCAAGTCCAGAAGGATTATCTAACGGCGGTACTGTATCCGGCAAAATGGTTAGTCGGGTAAAGCCTCCAGCAGCCGCCGCCGCCAGCAGTGATGACCAAGTTTCTCGTTCTTCATATCCGGGTTCCCCCGAATGACTGTAAAGATCGACTAAGCCAGTCCCTAAAATTAGACCTTGGCAATCCCGCACCACAGTATCGCTTGACCACTCCGTAATTTTCGGTGCAACAGCTTTGATTATGCCATCTGTAATCAGCACATCAGCGAGTTGGTCGGTTCCGGAAACCGGATCTAATAGTCGGACTTGTTGCAGTAGTTCACTAGTCATGGGAAACACACAATGGGGGATTTAAGGACGGAGGGTTCAGTCATTCATCGTTCGGTTGCCAGACAGCCAAATACTTGACAAATAAGAAATCCCCGGATTTGATGATTGTTGGTTGTTGAACAAAGTCAAAAATATTAGCCGTGCGAAGAAGATTTGTCAAGGCAAGTGTTCAAGGCAAACGTAATGATCGAGTGACAAAAACTCAGGCTCAAGAATGGCTTGCCTGATTTCCATACCGAGAAGTATTGCAGCAGAAGACCGATAAATGGGTGAACCTTCCGGAAAACTACTGCTATCAACACTTCTGGAGTAGAGAATTTCGTCTAACGGCTGTAGACTTTAGTAAAAGTTCACAAAATCTTTGGTGTTATCCTACCCCGGTCTTTCTATTTGAATCTCTTATATCTCAAATTTAGGGAACGTCATTCATCATTTCATCATTCGTCCTTTGTCCTTTGTTTGCTCCCCGGCTCGCTATCGTTCCACGCCTTACGTTTCTACACCTATGCCCTCTGCTTTCTGCCTTCTTGGAACACGGGTATGAGATATTCTGACAAGGTAAAAGCATCCACACCCAACTCAGTGCGTTCCTGTGCGGCTAAAATTCCAGCTTGGGCATGGCACCAAGCCGCCGCCGCGACGGTGGCGTCTAGGGGAAACTTAGCTGTAGCAGGCTGTGCGACTAAACCGCCGATGAGTCCGGTGAGAACATCCCCACTTCCACCACGGGCTAGGGCGGGTGTACTTTCTGGCACCAGCCAAACCGATCCCTGGGAATTCGCGATCGCACTTCTGGCTCCTTTTAATAAAATCACTGATCGACTCAGCACAGACGCCTTTTGCACCGCACTCACGCGATCGGGAAGCAACTCAGCCGAATCGGGAAATAACCGCTTAAACTCACCAACATGAGGCGTTAACACCGTCGCCCCCTGACGCCGGATTAACGTGGGAATCGTTTTCAGTTCTGCCAAACTATTTAAGCCGTCGGCGTCTAAGATCAGAGGACATTCTACCCCCATTAATCCTTGTACCAAAGACTTAGCATCCAGAGTCAAACCCGGACCACAGGCGATCGCACTAAATTTACTTAAGTTTACAGAATCAGGAAGTTGTGCGATCGCGCCACTCGCTGTTTCCGGACAACCAATCACCAGCGATTCCGGGACATGACTGACTAATAACGGTTTCAGCGATTCCGGGACAGCCACAGATAGCATCCCTACCCCAGACGCCCGCGCCCCCAGTGCGGTTAAAATCGCGCCGCCAGAATATTGGGTTGAGCCACAAACCAATAGCAGATGCCCTTCTTTATACTTATAAGTAGCGGCTGGACGTTGTAGAGGTAGACAATCCCGCACCATGGAGGGAGTCACCCGCATTAGTCCCGGCGATTGACCCAAAACTGCCCAAATATCCGCCAAGGGAATACCAAAATCAATTAACTCCGCCTCACCCAGAGAATCCAATCCTTGATCTTGTAAAAATGCCTGCTTCCATAACCCCAAGCAGAACGTGCGAGTTGCCCGAATCGCTGTACCCAAGACTTCTCCTGTATCCGTGTGCATCCCAGAGGGTAAATCGATACTAAGGATGGGTAGGGATTGTTGATTCAATTGCTTAACCGTATCCGCCAGATTTCCTGCGAGCGATCGCGTTTGCCCAAATCCAAACAATCCATCAATAATTAAATCACAATCCAGCAACGGCTGAATCTGCTCATAAAAGGGAATCCCCAAACTCTGAGCATATTGAGCATGTTGGGAGGTTAATTCCTTGAGCTTATTAATGGGACGATAAATCAGCACCTCATAGCCCTGACACTGTAACTCCCGCGCCACTACCAAAGCATCACCGCCATTATGTCCCGGACCCACTAACACACCCACCCGCCGCGTTTGCGGATAGGGATAAAGGGTTTGAATCCGCCTCGTAATCAACCCCGCCACCTTTTCCATCAACGCGGCGACAGGCATTCCCGCCTCAAAGATACGCCCTTCAATCTCGCGCATCTGCTCAGCGGTAACTACGATTTGTTCAATTTGTTCACGTCGCTTTGTCGGTTGCACAGCAGTTATTCCCCATTTCGCCATCTTTGATTATTGTGCCGTTAAATGCTGATTTGCATCAGCCCACTGAAAGATTAGCAACTTGCCAACCGAAGTAATCCCCTTTTTGCCCTGGAGCCTTCTGCCTTTCGCGATAAACCCGGATTGGGTGTGACAAGCAATTGTTTAGACTATCAATAGATTAGCCATAAAATAACAAGATGAAAACAACCAATAAATCGTCTCCAGCTTACGAACTCGACTTTTATGGATGGACACAGGAACAAGCGAGATTGCTCCAGGAACAAAAGTGGAGTCATTTAGATATTCCCAACTTGGTTGAGGAGATAGAAGCATTGGGTAGACAGGAACGGCAAGAGCTGGAAAATCGCTTGGGAATTTTATTAGGACATTTGCTCAAGTGGGAGTTTCAGCCTGATAAGCGCTCAAGGAGTTGGTTTGCTACTATCCGGGAACAACGCCGTCGCGTCGAACGGCTGCTTAAAAAAAGTCCCAGTCTGCAACCTTACCTACCTGAAGCCCTAGAGAATGGATATCAAGATGCCTTAGATTTAGCGGTTCGCGAAACATCTTTGAGTTACAAAACCTTTCCCCCAGAATGTCCTTATTCTCTGGAGCAGATTCTCAATAACAACGTTTTTCCTGGAGAGACTTTTGAGCCAGAGGAATACACTTAAGCCGAATGTTGGACATTCGTAGTTGCGCTGTATTCGCCATCAACGTTTGCTTCGTTACAACAAACATTTAGTTTAGTTCAAACTAACGATGGCGTTGGGTTACTCTACCCTTCGGGTTCTCCTCCGGAGTACGAGAAGGCTGACGCTCCTTACGTCGCTATCGCTGCGCGTCACGTCTACGTTCCAAGAGCCCAACCTACTTGCGTTGACATACACCCAACTCGCTAATGCTCTACAATTTTCCATTGGCTTGCTGAATATTGAACACAACAATCATAGCGAATCCCGGTTTACAAACCTCTTTATCATCTAGTCCGCGCAGGCGGACTTTGTTTGTGTAGTTGTGACTTCTAGTCGCCGATTCTAATTTGAGTTTCAACTATAGATTTCATCGCGAATAACTTCTAAAAAAGCTTTGCCAAATTTCAGATCAGGCTCCAAATAATTCCCCTCCGCCCATTCATTCCACGAACGAATAAAAATTAGCTGCTTTTCAGATTCCCGTTCCGATACAGTGTCAATTGCCTCTTGCAGATGAACTCTAAATAAATCAGGAGTTGATTTGAGAAACACCAATCCATAGATACCTGTTCTCGGCGTGTTATCCCAATTCGGAAAAATACAGGGATAAGTCAAAAAATAGGGGTGACTTCCCTTAAAAGCACACTTAATCGCTTTTTCGTAGGAATAAAGTAGCGGATAATCCGAAAACTGTTTATGTTTTTGGTAGAATCTCCGAGATGAGAACGAACTAAACTTTTGCTTAACTTTAGTTAAACCCTGCTTCTCTGGTAAAATTCGGGCGGAAGACTGCGTAAAAACGTAATCCGGATTGATAATAACAGACGCATCAAACCCATTGGCTTCAGGAAACCAGTATTCATGTCGGGCAACTCCAATTAAATAGAGTCCGTTTAACCCGGATTTAATTGCTAAGTCTCTCCAACAGTCCGTAAATTGTTTCGGGTCTGGCAATTCCTCCGGATTATAAACCAGAAATAGGGGTTTACCCTCAACCGTGATATAGCGGGGATCAGTAAACGCATCCAGGAGGGTATAGAAATGAGTCGTATAATCTGCCAAACCAGGGTAAGTTTGCTCAATTAAAACCCGATCCGGACAACCATGCCAAATCCCCGTCCAAGTTTGATTTGCCCAAGCTAAACAAAACGGAAAATTCGGCTCACCTGATTTTAAGACCTCATTAAATGGTCGTTCTAAAACTCGCTTACCCGCAAACCAATAATGCCAATAACAAAACCCTTCAATTCCATACTCTCTTGCCAGATCCGTTTGCGCTTGTCGGGCTTCGGGTAAACGCAAATCATAAAAGCCTAAATCAGCGGGAATTTTGGGTTGGTTGTGTCCGGGGAATAATGGCTTGGCTTTAGCAACGTTTGTCCATTCTGTGAAGCCTTTTCCCCAGGCTTGATCATTTTCAGGGATGGGATGAAATTGCGGCAGATAAAACGCAATTAGACGAGCCTTTGCTGATTTTAAGGGGTTGGTTGTCATTACGGAAATGTCCTCATGGATATCATTTGCTTAATATTAACCCCCCTAACCAAAGCCATTCGAGTTCCTGATTCCCTCCCTCCCTGGAAACTATCTGATACAATAGCGCTTACGTGTAAAAAGACCCTCGATCGCGAAACGCTTAAATGCATGAGTCAGTTAAACAACGCCTTTACCCTTTTCTTGAGTTTGCTGGTCGAGGCAATCCCATTTTTACTCATTGGCGTCTTATTTTCCGGCTTACTGCTGTTGTTCGTCGATGAGGGACGGCTGATTGCTTCCTTACCGAAGAACCCCTTCCTCGGGGCGGTTGTGGGGAGTTGTGCGGGATTTTTCTTCCCGGTGTGTGAATGTGGGAATGTTCCTGTGTCACGGCGGTTGCTGCTACAAGGGGCACCTGTATCGGTGTCAATCGGGTTTCTGCTAGCCGCCCCCACGATTAACCCGATTGTAATTTGGTCAACTTGGGTCGCCTTTCGAGATCAGCCGGAAATTGTGGTCTTACGGGTCTTGTTTTCCCTGAGTATTGCCATAGTTATCGGTTGCGTCTTCAGCGTTCAGAAAGATATGCGTCCTTTGTTGCAACAGACTATCACCCGTTCCATGGTGCTTCCCAAAGAACGCAAAGTCAAACCTTCTGTGCAAAAGGAACCCCAACCCGCCCTCCTGCAATCAGGTACATTTTTACTGGGTCAACCGGGAACCCCCATCCCCATGGATGCGACAGTTCTCCAAGCCTCACTCGCCGCTACCCCCCCCCGTAAGCCTTGGTCCGATCGCTGGCGCTTGTTCTTAGACAATACCGTGCAAGAGTTACGAGAGTTAGGCGCTGTGCTAATAATTGGGAGTGCGATCGCGGCGACGATTCAAGTCGCCGTTCCCCGTGAAATCATCCTCAGTTTGGGTTCGGGTCCACTCACCTCAATTCTGGCGATGATGGTATTAGCCGCCGTCGTTTCTATATGTTCAACCGTTGACTCCTTCTTCGCCCTAGCCTTTGCTTCAACTTTTACCAGTGGTTCATTATTAGCCTTTTTGGTATTCGGTCCAATGATAGACATCAAAGCAATTGGTTTAATGTTCTCCGTCTTTAAAGCTAGGGCAATTTTTTACTTATTTGCCCTCGCCGCCCAATTAACCTTTTTGCTAACCTTAATGGTTAATTTACATCTGAGTTAGTTATAAAGTTTTGAATGTGTAGGGGCGGGTTTCACTACTATCGTTTCTCACCTAACCCCGATGTGACTCGCGCCCGCCCCAACTCAATTTTGAACGAAAGAATTATTTAACGAATGAAAAATGATAAAAAGACAAAATCTTTGGCTACCCATATTAGATGTTATCACCCTAGGCATTTGGGGGATTTTATTAATTCAATACTGGGTCAGTGGCGAGTTAAATTTACTCATTCACCCGAATTACTTTGCCTTAGTTCTGGGAACTGGGATACTTTTGCTAGTGCTGGCGGTGTTAAAAGCCATTCAAGTCATCGGTCAATTACCACCCCGAAATCCCAAAACGATGCCGATGATGCAACATATTAGCTGGTTTCCACCGGGTTGGAGTACAGGATTGTTGTTAGCCACGGCGATTTTAGGACTATTGGTGGAACCCAAAGTCTTTACCAGCCAGATAGCGATTCAACGAGGTGTCATGGAATCCTTAACCGCCACCCGCACCCAGCCCCAATCCTTTCGCAGCGCTAGCAAACCCGAAGCGCGATCGCTGATTGAATGGATTCGCACCCTAAGTGTTTATCCTGAACCTGATGAATATGCGGGTCAAGCGGTTAATGTTAAAGGGTTTGTAGTTTATCCCGAAGACCTATCCTCGAACTATTTATTAGTGACTCGTTTTGTGATTACCTGCTGTGCAGCAGATGCTTATCCGGTCAGTTTACCCGTGAAACTTCCGGGAAATCGTAAGGCTTATGAACCGGACACCTGGATACAAGTGAAAGGTAAAATGATTACGGAAACGTTAAAAGGTAAACGGCAATTGGTGATTGACGCGAGTGAGGTGGAAAAAGTCCCTGAACCCGATAATCCTTACTATTACTAAGTTCCTGATTACGCCTCTTTTAGGATTAGTCATATTCGCTTTCCCAATCTTCCCCATCTAGAACGGAAAACTCTGTTAAATCTGGATCATTTAAGAAATCATCGGCTGTAGCAGGAATGAAGGAAGCTAGAATTTGATGGCGTTCTGCAATGGGTAGTTTGGTGATTTCACTCAGAGATGGGTGTTCTTGTTGGAGTTTAAACGATGAACTAGAATCAGGTGTTTGCTTTCCCAGTTTTTGCCCAATAAATTACACAAAATCTAGGACTTCTTGCTGCTTCTCAATGGGTAGTATACGCAAGCGATTTAAGACTGCTTGTTCAATATCTGTGGTTTTCATTAGTGAGTTGCCTATCTACTTTTTCTGGGTTCATCAGGGTTCAGTTATCATTATACTGATTATAATTAAAAGTCAAGGGTTTTCGATGACAGTGCGATCACTATTTTTATTACCACCAACTAGAAGGCTCTGCCTACGTTTTGCAACCCAACTTACATGGCTATTGATGAACAATTATGACATCGCGACTAATTTCTATAAAACTATGTTGATCAAACAATGTAAATAGCTGTGGTATATGAGTCAAAAATAACGCCTCAAGTTCGTTGTTTTTGATGTTACCTGTGGTAATTAGCAATAGTTTGTAAGGTTCCTGGCGCAGCAAAAACGAATCACAAAAATCTCTATCTTTGGTAACAACAATCCGATTCTGTTGGATTGATATGGCGTTTATCTCGGTATCAGTTGTAGCATTTTGCTGAGATAAATCTTTTGTGTGAATTGTATCGTAACCAGCAGATTGTAGAAAACGTGCCAGACGTACTGGTAACTGGGCATCGACTAAAAATTTCATCAAGCTATGTGGTAAATGCTTTTCACCTGAGTCAATCGCGTGGCAAATTGCAAAGCGGCTAGAATATCATCCTGTTCCAAATCATCGTAGTCGGCTAAAATCTCATCGATACTCATACCAGCACTGAGCAATTCCAGGATGAATTCAACCGGGTAACGTAGTCCTCGTATGCAAGGTTTACCGTGGCAAATATTTGGATCAAGCGTGATTCGCGCTAAAAAGGTGGTTTCCATATGTATAGAGGTTTAGTCTCAGCAATAATTGCTCTCAAGCTTTCTTCTGTGATGATTGAACGACTAATACCAAGTTGCAGTCTAAGGTAGAATTTGTCATGCTGAGCAAAACGCCGTGAAACGGAGTGATGCTCACGCATCTGTCCATATTCTGACGCTCGTTCCGACGCTCGTTCCTCGCTACCGCTTCGCTAACGCTATCGCGCAAGCGTCACGCTTCGCTCTCCAATGACATGATAGAACGCAGCTTGGTATAAGAGTTTATCAGGGTTTATGGATAATTATAGCTGCAATCTGCGATCGCGTCTCCTCAGATTTAAATCCCCTACTTCTTAAAGAAATTGGGGATCTCACCTTCATCAATCATTTTAAACAGCTAGAGCGAGGCTTCGAGGACAAGCCATTGGATTTGAAAGCCAGCCAACCAACCCATAACCCAGTTGAATTTTGTCCGACTCCTACGAATCAGTCACTTCAATAATTCCACAGCCAACTCGTCCACCAGCATTACCCGTAGGTTGACCGAAATCATCTGGCTTTTCATGAAGAATCACCGCCCGATTCCCAATCGCATATTTCCCTTCAGTGAACGTGAGTCTCTCAACAGTCATACTTTTTGTACCAGTACCATCTTCAGCCATCGTAATATTGCCTAAATCTCCCCCATGAGCATTCTCAAACCCATCTTCGGTAATTAATCCATGTTTCACATCATCTGGATTAAAATGACCGCCAGCCGCATTCCCTTGATCCGCACAACTACCCGATTCATGGATGTGGAAAGCACGTTCTCCCGATGGAGCATTTGTCATTGTCACTTCAATCAACATACCATCCGCCGTGTTGGTAAACTCAGCCTCCCCCAAAACTTCTGAGGGATCAGTTGTGCTGTTGATGACGGCGGTGGCGATGCTAGCTTGTTGTTCTGTCACTTCTTCTTGGGGTTCTGTCACAGGTTCCTCAGTCACATTGTTTGTTGGCTGACAGCCGTACACGAACATCAGCAGCGTCGAAAAAAACGCGATCGCGATAATTCTTAGGGGTCTATTAATCAAGGTCATCTCCAGTTAAATGGTAATGCACTACAATTTGAATCTAACAAGTCAAACTCAAGCTATTATTAATCCTCAGCTATTTCCTAAAAAATGTCAATTTCCATAGACTCCACCTGAGTCACCCCGGCTGGCGGATAAAAGGTAAAAGTATCAGCAGCAACAATAGGAGATGGCACACGGCGAATAATGTCTTCGGTCATCTTGATATCCATTCCGTCCGCTTTCCCACTAATTTGAAGCTGATCAACTGCGGCTGTATTCGGTTCCACCAAAAATGTGAACGTAAATCCAGCTTTGCGATCTTTATAATTATAGGCATAGTAGTCTTGTCCCTCTAAATTTAGAATATTACCCTGCAATGGCATATCATCTTCCGCCTTAAAAACCGATTCAAGCTGATCAATCACTCCCTCTGCCGTCACTCCACCGTCAGAAAAGGCTTGCCTAAAAGGAGCAGACATTTCTAGAAATAACATCGAAGAAAAGCCAATAAAAAAGCTATTATTCGACTGATCAAAACGTTCATAATCCATAACGGTGTATTGCTTTAATTCCGGGTTATAAATCCATACCTGATCACCATTAGAAACCAGAATATAAGTCGGTTGGGCAAATCCACCTGACTCAGGTGTAGAAATTTCGGTGCGAAACTGCTGAGGAGATTGGGCAATTGTTTTAACCAACACCGAAAATTGACCGGTAAAACCCTGTGCCTCAAAACTGAATTGCATTTCGGATTCCGTTTGATAGCGTTCGGCTTGAATAAAATTAGCAACCGTTCTGGCTAAAAGACTGACATCAAGTTCATCCGTCAAGGGACGGCTCATTCCTGGTGTCGGATTCGACTGAGTGATTTGATTGGGGACAACTGATTCTGAGGGAGAAACTTGAACCTCTCTAGATTGAGGCTTGACCCGAACTCCCGGTTCCCCATCTTGTCCCGCCCTAGCAGTAGTTATACTAAATAGTGTCCCGTTGTCGCAGATAGAGGGAATGATACCCCAGGCATTCACCGTGGCAGTTATGCCGAAAATTGTAATGGCTTTTTGCAGTCGGTTCATTGCAAAAGTTAATCGTTATTCCTTTTACCCTAAACCAAAGCAGGCATCATGAATGATGAATTTTCTATTCCCTGTTCCCTGTTCCCCCTTCCCTGACAAATGATACCCTTTGATCTGCAAGCCCCCTTTGAAGCCAAGGGCGACCAACCCCAAGCCATTTCCCGCCTAACAACTTCTCTGAAAGCGGGTAACCGTTTCCAAACCCTCCTCGGTGCGACGGGAACGGGTAAAACCCATACCGTAGCCAGAGTGATTGAACAGATGGGCAAACCCACTCTGGTACTGGCGCACAATAAAACCTTAGCCGCCCAACTCTGTAACGAGTTGCGGGACTTCTTTCCCCAGAATGCGGTGGAGTATTTTGTCTCCTACTACGACTACTACCAACCGGAAGCCTATATTCCCGTCAGTGATACCTATATCGAAAAAAGCGCCGCGATTAACGATGAAATCGATATGCTGCGCCACTCCGCCACGCGATCGCTCTTTGAAAGGCGAGATGTGATTGTGGTAGCCTCGATTAGCTGTATCTATGGCTTGGGCATTCCCTCAGAATACCTCAAAGCCGCGATCCGGGTGCGAGTGGGTACAGAATTAAATCAGCGTAAACTCCTGCGCGATTTAGCCTCTGTCCAATATTCCCGCAATGATATAGAAATGGGGCGGGGACGGTTCCGAGTCAAGGGAGATGTACTCGAAATTGGTCCGGCTTATGAAGACCGAATTATTCGCGTCGAATTCTTTGGTGATGAGATTGATGCTATCCGCTATGTTGACCCCGTGACAGGTGGAATTATCCAAAGTCTCGACGCCCTCAATATCTACCCCGCCCGTCACTTTGTTACCCCAGATGAACGATTAGAAGAAGCCTGTAACGCCATTGAAACGGAACTCCAAGAACAAGTCACCCAGTTACAACAGGCTGGCAAATTACTCGAAGCCCAGCGCTTAGAACAGCGCACCCGCTATGATCTAGAACTCTTGCGCGAAGTTGGATATTGTAATGGTGTGGAAAACTATTCCCGCCACCTCGCCGGACGTAGGGCGGGAGAACCCCCAGAATGTTTAATTGATTACTTCCCCAAAGATTGGTTATTAGTCGTGGATGAATCCCATGTCACCGTACCCCAAATTCGGGGTATGTACAACGGCGACCAAGCCCGGAAGCGGGTATTAATTGACCATGGTTTTCGCTTACCCAGTGCAGCAGATAATCGTCCCCTGAAGGCAGAAGAATTTTGGACAAAAGTCAACCAATGTATCTTTGTTTCCGCTACTCCTGGAGATTGGGAACTTGAACAGTCCCAAGAACAGATAGTGGAACAAGTAATTCGTCCCACGGGGGTTGTTGACCCAGAAATCTTTGTCCGTCCCACCGAAGGTCAAGTGGATGACTTATTCGCGGAAATTCAGGAACGGGCATCCAAAAAAGAACGGGTACTTATCACCACGTTAACTAAGCGCATGGCAGAAGATTTAACTGAATATTTACAGGAACGCGGCATTCGCGTGCGCTATTTACATTCGGAAATTAATTCAATTGAACGGATTGAAATTTTGCAATCATTGCGGGAGGGCGATTTTGATGCACTCATTGGCGTGAATTTGTTGCGCGAGGGGTTAGATTTACCAGAAGTATCTTTGGTGGCTATCTTAGACGCTGATAAGGAAGGATTCCTCCGGGCTGCACGATCCCTGATTCAAACCATTGGTCGGGCGGCGCGTCATGTTCGGGGACAAGCCATTCTCTATGCTGATAATCTCACTGATAGCATGGCAAAAGCCATTGATGAGACAGAACGGCGTCGGGGAATTCAATTGGCATATAACCGGATGCATGGAATTACTCCCCAACCGATTGTCAAAAAATCCAGTAATGCAATTTTGGCATTCTTGGATGTGTCGCGGCGGTTGAATCATCAACAGTTAACAAAGGTTTCTGAACAAGTAGAGGATTTACCCTTAGAACAGATTCCTGAGTTAATTAGTCAATTAGAAACTCAGATGAAGGAGGCGGCAAAGAATCTGGAGTTTGAGGAAGCTGCCCAGTATCGCGATAAAATTAAGCATCTGCGGGATAAACTGGTGGGTCGGTAAGGGAAAATGAAATGGTTAAAAAATATAATCCTCAAATTCATCATCGACGTTCAATTCGCCTGAAATCCTATGACTATAATCAGGAGGGTGCTTATTTTGTGACAATCTGTGTTCAAAATCGTGAATGTTTACTTAGCACTATCACGAATCAAAGACTGCAACTCAATGAATATGGCGAAATCACTCATCATGTTTGGCACCATCTACCCGATCATTTTGACAACCTAGAAATTGATGCTGCCGTTATCATGCCCAATCATTTTCACGGCATCATCATCTGTACGGGTTTGGTCTCCAAACCCCCCAATCCTCCCAATTTCTCCAATTCCCCGAATCCCCCCAATTCCCCGAATGCCTGTACGGGTTTGGTCTCCAAACCCCCCAATCCATTTTTTGTGCAAAAAACACAACTCGGCAAAATCATCGCTTATTTCAAATATCAAACAACTAAATTAATCAATCAAAAACGAGATTCAATCGGAGCTAGATTTTGGCAAAAAAACTATTATGAGCATATTATCCGTAATGAAGAAACGCTCAACATTTTGAGGCAATATATAATTGACAATCCATTGCGTTGGGGAAATGATCAATTACATCCAAACAACCCATCAAAATGGTAATCATTCTGTAGGAGACCAAGAGGGTTTGGAGACCAAGAGGGTTTGGAGACCAAGAGGGTTTGGAGACCAAGAGGGTTTGGAGACCAAACCCCTACGCCAATTCAAAATGTTTCGATATTCTTATCGTTTAAATGCATAACTTCCTATTTTAACTTAGAATTTAATAAACCACAGATGCAACTCAACCCGCCCAGACCAAATTTTAAGTGGTAGAACCTTAAAAAGCTTAAGTGATATGAAACCCCTAAACATAATTATTTCCCTATTCGTTTTCAGTACACCTGCTTGTACTGGAGTGACAGTCGAACAGACAAACTCTGACGTTCCAGCAAAGATAGCCAAAGCGAGAGATTGCCCTGGCTGTGACTTGAGTAATGTCGATCTCAAGGGTGCCAACTTAAAAGGTGCTAATCTCAAGGAGGCTATATTAGATGGTGCGAATCTGAGTAATGCCAATTTAGCAGAAGCAGATTTGAGTGGAGCCTCTCTAAATGGCGCTAATTTGAATGGGGCAAACTTCAACAGTGCGAACCTTAAAGGCGTCGATTTAAGTAATGCTTCGTTAATTAGTACCAACTTAGTCAACGCTAATTTACGCCAAGCCAAGATTAAAACCGCAAATGTTTATCTAACCAACTTTTGTGGAGCTACTATGCCAAATGGTAGTCGGTCAATGGAAGGGTGTAGTTAGCAAAAATTGTCATCGTTACTCTTTTAGCTAAAATTATCTGGCTGATCATCCTATTTCAAGTTTCTCCCACATTCTTTTTTACCCGTGATTGACATGGGCAACTTGCAAAGCTGAAAGATAGGAGGTTTTTAGCTTTCCTGTACAGGTTCTCTCTAACACTTCTCTCACACCTGAAAATAAGGCGGTTCGTTGCAGCGACTCTAACTTTATGTAGGGTGATATTGTACTCAAAAGTCTCAAATACTCATCAATGCTATGAGTCGTATCACCAACTAACTGTTCTGACAAGAAATTCTGGAATAAACCTGAGTTGATAAAATCTTGTTCAATTTCTTTTAGGTTGGCTTGATGGGTTTCTATAGATCCATATCTGGCAAATTTGGGAATAGATGGCGCTTGAGTTTGATAAACTTCATCTAATTGATGACAAATTTCATCATTGGGGTGCGGCGGTGTATTCCACAACATAATTATAGACCCATTGTCTTGCAAAGCCTCAGCCGATTTTTGCACCCTAATTTCGGGTGAAATCCAGTGCATGGAAGTCGCGGCAAGAATAGCGTTGAATCGCCCAGGCTCTAGCTCCCATTCTTCAAAGGTTGTATTGATAATCTCCACATTGGGATAGGCTGAACAGTTGCTTTTGGCAAGTTTGTACGCGGCTGGGCTTGGCTCAAGACAAACCATGGAAAAGCCTAATTCAGCAAATTCTACAGTGGCAATTCCTGGACCACATCCTATTTCTAGAATGGTAGCTTGAGCGGGAAGTCGAGCTAACTCAACAGCGCGATGGATTAGGGTTTTAGGATAGCGGGGTCGGGCTTGATGATAGATATTGGCGACATCACTGTACCAGCGTTTTCGTTGTTCTAAGGTATAGGCGGCTGTGATTTCACTGCACCATACTTTTACTGATGCCGAATCTTGATCTGTCATAATACTCAATCTGTCATAATACCCATAATACCCAGGTGTAGTTAAAAAACCTACAAGGGATTGTTGGATTCATCCACTTTGACGACTTTGGGATGATGTAAGAGTGCTTCTTCCGGTGTCATCTGAGCGTAAGCAATCACAATCACGTTGTCTCCAACAGCGTTTAAACGAGCCGCAGGACCATTCAAGCAGATGACACGACTTCCCCATTCGCCAGCAATGGTGTAGGTTTCCAGACGGGAACCATTATTAACATTGACAACCTGTACTTTTTCGTAGGGCAAAATATTTGCCGCTTTCAGGAGTTCTTCATCAATGGTAATTGAGCCATCATAGTACAAGCAGGCATCGGTTACTTTTACCCGATGCAACTTGCTTTTAAACATGGTAATCAGCATTATTAAATAATAACTCTAATTCAATTTTACAATATTTTCATGTTTCTCGGTGACCTAGCTGCCCTACCGATAAGTAACTGAACATAAATTGGGTTAAGTGAGTTTAAAAAATCAATCCCTGTTCCCTATTCCCTAAAAATGGGATGCACCCGGTTTACCCTTACACCAGAACTAAAATTATGCCATTGCCAATTTAACCGCACGATTGAGTTGCTCTTGAGAAAAAGGCTTCGTCAAATAAGCTTTAGCCCCCTGTTTCATACCCCAAAGACGGTCAATTTCTTGGTTCTTAGAGGAACAAATTATAATAGGAATATTAGCTGTAGCCGGATGACCTTTAAGTTTTCGACACAACTCAAAACCACTCATTCCTGGCATGACAACATCTGTAATAATCACATCGGGTTTTTTGTTCGTTGCGTGAGTCACCGCCTCTTTTGGCTTAGACACTCGGATAACAGTGTGACCCCCTTGGCGCAGGTAGTTCTCGATCAGATCCATCTGACTGGCGTTGTCTTCAACTAGTAAAACTGTACTCATGTTGGCTGATTCCTATTCAGAAAAGTAGGGACAAGTGAAACCTTAGCCTCCTGGTCAAAACGTAGGACTACGCGATCGCAGCATCAGTTTTCAACTCAGCCGTTTGGCTTGCGCCTCTGAATGGTTACCGACTAGAGTTGTAACCGGACAAGTGTAAAATGCAACCTGAGATTAACACGCCTACTGTTTCCATCGCGCCTCTTATGCTGCGTTTGGCTCGCTTAAAAATGAAGATGCATTCCCAAATGAAGAGATAATGGTTTAGGCTTCAACAGACAATCATAACACTGGATAATCTTGTAGTGGAAGGGCATTTACGAATCTATTACAAAAAATGATCGCATCCTCATTTGTCCTTTATCCTTTATCATTGGTCAGGGGTTGAGGGACGTTTACACAATTTATTATCGTTAAATTGATTTCGACTGACCAACTTACCTATCCTGCAAGAGTTCATCGATTAAGGATTGTAAGTCATCAAGGGAAGGTGTGTCAGTCTCCTGTGTTGACGCGGCTTCCTCGTTAGCAGACGACTTGTGGCGCGATCGCTGAATTAACCCTTTGAGGTGAGCCTTGAGTTGTTCCCGCTTCGACTCGGTTTTTGACATAATTTGCCTCACCTGCTCATCCGTTAAGCTAGAGGGTTCGTCCATCGCCTTAATTAATTTTTTCAAGGCATAAAACACCTGCATTAACAAATCTTGCAGCCTTTGGTCAACCTGGAGTAAACCCTGCTGCTGAATCAAATTAACACAGTCTACCAAACATAAACCGATTTGATGAATGCCTTGAATATGAAGCTGACTAATCGGCAGTAGGTTAGCCCCCCCTACGATACCACAACGAGCCGCTTGGCACAGTTCATTCACTTGGTCTGGGTTTTTAAGCGTGCTTCGCAGATGCTGCAAATGCTGCTCGATGAGTTGCAGGTGTGCTTCAGCAGCCTCAAGATAGTAGCCTTTGATTTGCTGTAGCTGTTCTGGCTGCATAAAGAATGTCCTTGCTAGATGCCGGATTTTTAGTCGGAGATAGCATTGCGGCTAGCGGTCAATCATTCTCAATCCTTGCTCAAATAAATAATCTTACTCTAAGTTTTAGAGCAGGTCAATCGCGAATTTCTGTTAAAAAATGATTGCTCAGCTTATCATAGTTCACGGTGTTTTACGTTTGTTTTCTTCGTCAATACGGTGTGCCAATCTGGTATCGACGATACCGCCCTTGGACTCCCCCCAGTTCTCCTGAGTGAAACCAACCGCACCCCTAAATAGCGGAGTTTTTCCGGTTTCAGGTATGGAGTCAGGGACTTCCATCCTTGTGTGCGAACTTTCCGAGCATAAAACATAAGGCTGCGGAAAAAATCCTGCAATCGCCTTCCCCAATAGTTTTTTTGAATTCCTCCAGGATCAAGGCGTATATTATGGGGATTATAGTTATTTCGATTTAAGGGATTCAGTGTCGTGAGTCCTTCCGTTTGAGCAAACTGCTGGTATGTAATGCCCTGTTTTCGGGATTGGGGATGAGTGTGGGGATAAATCCATTCCCATATTGCCCAATCCAGACCAGAAAACAAAAATTCCGGCATATCTTTAGTTACCTGACAATATTTTAAGCGAATACCGATGGGAATTTCTGCCCAAGGTCCGTGCTGCCACACAAAGTCGGGATCAAAAAATGCTTTAAAGGCAAAATCTTTGCCATTTATCCTAAGACGAGCGACCCGACCAATCATCCCAGCCCCAGCTATTTTTACTTCAATTTTCATGGCTTGCTTAAATAGGGTATGTGGGGAATACTCCCCTACTTTTCTAATTAATATTATTGTCTGAGTTTTGTGTTTTAGCCGGAGCCTGCCTCGTTTGAGGTAGAATATAAAGCGATCGCCCTCTTGCACAGTCCCCCGTACATATCGGGCTAAATAGTCGAGAAATAGTCTAATTTCCCGCGCTCCAATTCTGTTTTTTAAGTCAATGAACGTTGAATCAGGAGCATAGAAGTATAATCGTGTCTGTGTCTGATCGGATTGCTGACGCGCTTGTTGGCACAGACGATAGAACTGACGAGGCGGTAACAGTTCCTGCTGGGCTTGCCAAAGGATGGAGGCTGGGGCAGATGCATTCAAGGGAGGGCGATTGCTCATAGTATCTTCAGAGAGTCCGAATCAGCGGATTTAGGTTAAGATAGTATGATCATCGCTCACAAACAGCCAATTGGGAAAGAGATAACGTGCTCAGCGATCGCTAGCCAGAATCGGGCATTTTTCAGGAGTAGCTTGAGCGCGGTAAGTCTGGCTGACTGGCGCTCCAAGCCATTACCCAGAAAAATTCGGACTATCGAGCTGGGCGGTTTGCCTTTTGCTGATTACTCATTAGACTATGCTGAGATGAATCTCTCTTAAGAGGACGTTCAGTCCAGGATAAGGGATTTTCCGTAGATCACAAACCTTGGTAGCCAGGAGAAATCCAACAGCAAAAATGTATCTAAGAATACGCAAAGGTCAGGTGACATCTCTTCCTTTATCCCCTGCTCCCAGATGTGCCATGACACGTCTGGTACATTTTTACCCTGCTCCTGTGTGCATCTAAACCTCACCATAACCGATTCAGAATTCTCTTGTGAGAGATTCCGCAAATTGGCGCAGATGCAATCAAACATCTGGCTGAGGTAAAATCAGCTAAAAAACCTTCACAATTTAAAGTAAAGACTATAGTACCATGCCATGGCAACGACAATCCGAAAATCTCCCTATTTCATTGAAAGCCGCTCATCTCGAATTGGATTTAAAGATAGAAAATCCTTGAACGGGGGAAGTAGGGGAGTGAAATCCAAACTCAAAGTAAGGGCAGAATTTTAAGCTATCGCTCTTGAAAAAGAATCAACAGTACTCCCTCAACCCTCCCTAATTAACTAAAAGCTTGCCCGTTTCCCCTCTCTTTTCCTGGTCAATAGCTGTTTATGCTGTATAGAGTTATAATGACGCTTTTAAAATATTCCCATGAGTTAAGTTCACATTATGAATTTTGATAAGAATTATCAGAAATGTTTGCATAAGCTCATCTGGGCAACCCATAAGCTCGACGTTAAAGTTTGCCAAAGTCAGCTTGCTCATATTGCCCGAATCATCGTGCAAACAATGATGGGTCCCTGGCGCTATTTTCATTCCGTAGAACATATTTTAGAAGTCGGTGGATCGACAGACGCTATTGAAGTCTTGGCGGCTTTGTTTCACGATATTATTTACGTGCAAGTTGATGGATGTATTCCGTTTAACCTGACACCCTATCTCGCTCCTTTTATTGAGGAGGAGAGAGGGAAGTTTTTTGTCAGAAAAGAAAATACAGGTGAACAGGATACCCTTTTTGAGATAGTCGCCACTCTGTTTAAAGTCAATCCAGGAGAGGAACTATTTCCCTTTACCGGACAAAATGAGTTTTTAAGTGCGATTGTTGCGGCTAAACTACTAGAGCCTTTACTGACGCCGGGATTGATTGTGCAGGTTATAGCTTGTATCGAAGCGACTATTCCCTTCCGCACTCAATCCGATTTTGGGTTAAGTCCTAGCGAAGAATTATATCAGTGTTTGAAGTCTACAAATCAGCGATTTAATCTTAACTTAACGGATACAGAAATTCTAGAAAGCGTGAAGCGTTCAGTAAGACTTGCGAATCGGGATGTTGGTGGGTTTGCTCATCCCAGCTCGGCTGTTTTTTTATCCAATACTTGGAATTTATTACCCGAAACTAACCATAATCTAAACAAATCTGGGTCGTATACGGTGCGGGATTATCGAGTTGCCATCCAAAAAATGGCAGTTTTTATGAAATTCCTTAACGCCGAACTTATTTTTAGACAGTTCCGAGGCGAACCCAATGATTTAATTTATCTCCATTTAGTAGAGCAAGCTCGCCGTAATTTAGAAGTGGCGCGGCTATATTTAGACAGTAAGTTGGTGGCTAATGCTATTTTAGAAGCCTTATCATTGCGTTTAGGTTCAGATGTTCCCTTAAGCATTATGATGGGAGATTTTGGAGATGAACACAGTTCAATCGGTCGTTTGGGCGATTCGTTTCCCACTCTGATTAATCCTTATCGACCTAAAACTGTGCTGGAATGCGAAGTGTGGCAGTTATTGGCAGGGGGACGCGCTCAAGGCATTTCCTTCGATTTCAAAACCTCTCCTTTGACTAGCTTTGTTGTCCAGTACATCGGATTTGAGGGGATTTGCCAGATGTGGCAACGCACCCAGGAGTTTTTTCAAGGAACAATAACGTCGGAAGAGTTTTTAGCTAGCTGTGATACCGATTTGGTGGACATTGTTATGAATGAAGTGGCTAAACTTTTGGAAAAGCGAAAAGTCGCCTTATGTTCTCTCTATAAACCTCTATCGATTAATAGGGTTAAGCAATTGCAACATGATTAATACCAAGTTAGCCACTTTGTCCAGACGCCAAAACCTTGTAGAGACGTAGCATGCTACGTCTCTACATCATATATATAGAGAGAGATTTAACCTAAAAATTCTGGCGGTTGGCGATCGCACTCTCCATGCGTTCTAACACCTGCGCCACAGGAATCGCCCCTAAGTCTTGGGAGGGCTTAAAAGCGGTGCGAGTCCGGACACTGAGACTATTCGACTCAACCTCCTTCGCCCCGACAACCGCCATCACCGGGATTTTTTCCTTTTCTCCATTGCGAATCATCTTCGGTAAGCGATCGCCACTGGTATCAACTTCGACTCGAACCCCCACCAGGCGCATCTTCTGTGCCACTTCCTTGGCAAAGGGTAACTGTTCATCACTCACAGGTAACAGTCGTGCTTGCACGGGAGCTAACCAGAAGGGGAAGTCTCCCCCATACTCCTCAATCACAATGCCAATCAGCCTCTCCAATGAACCAAAGGGCGCACGGTGAATCATCACAGGGCGCTGGCGCGTCCCATCTTCCGCCACATACTCTAAATCAAATCGCTCTGGCAGGTTATAGTCCACCTGTACTGTCCCCAATTGCCATTCGCGATCGAGGGCGTCATGGAATATGAAATCCAGCTTTGGTCCATAAAACGCGGCTTCGCCAATGCCTTCAAAATGAGCCATTCCCAAGGTTTCGACTGCCCGACGAATGGCGTTCTCTGCCTTATTCCACGCCTCATCTGAACCAATATATTTGTCTTGGCTGGGGTCACGGAAACTTAAACGGGCTTTAAAGTCTTGCAACCCTAGTGTGCCAAACACCGATAGAGTTAAATCAACCACCCGCAAGAACTCATCATCGAGTTGTTCGGGGGTGACAAATAGATGAGCATCATCTTGGGTAAAGCCCCGAACCCGCGTTAATCCGCCCAGTTCTCCCGATTGTTCATACCGATAAACCGTGCCAAACTCCGCTAGGCGCATAGGCAAATCTCGGTAGGAACGCAGTTCATGCTTATAGATTTGCACATGAAACGGGCAGTTCATGGCTTTCAGGACAAAGCCCTCGGCTTCTGACTCACCCATCATCGGGAACAAGTCTTCTTTATATTTCTGCCAATGTCCCGAAGTTTTAAACAAATCGACGCGACCAATATGAGGTGTAACCACCGGTTGGTAACCGCGCTTAATTTGCTCCTGCTTGAGGAAGTCTTCCAGGGTACTCCGCAATACAGTGCCTTTGGGCGTCCACAAGGGCAATCCCGGTCCTACAGCGTCGGATAAGATAAACAGTCCTAGTTCTTTGCCCAGCTTGCGATGGTCACGCTTGAGGGCTTCTTCTTTGCGCCGCTTATATTCGGTTAGTTGTTCCGGCGTCTCCCAGGCGGTGCCGTAAATTCGCTGAAGTTGTGCCTTAGTCGCATCGCCGCGCCAGTATGCCCCAGCGACACTTTCTAGGTCAATTGCTTTGGGATGAATGTCAGCGGTGGTTTCCAGATGGGGACCAGCGCACAAGTCCCACCAAGCGTCTCCGAGATGGTATATCGTAATTGGGTCTTCTAGATCCTGAAGGATTTCTAGTTTGTAGGGTTCTCCGAGTTCTTTGATCCGGCGTTCGGCTTCCTCACGAGTGACTTGTTCCCGAATCAGGGGCAGTTTGCGCTTGAGGATTTTGACCATCTCTTTTTTGATGGCTTTTAGGTCTTGCTCCGTAAAGGGTTCGGGTTTAGCGAAGTCGTAATAAAAGCCATTCTCAATCCACGGACCAATGGTCACCTGTGTCCCCGGAAACAGCTTCTGCACCGCCATCGCCATGACGTGGGAGGCGGTATGGCGAATTTTTTTTAAGCTCTCGGATTCACTAGTCCGAGGCAAATGGATTTTTTCGGGTTTTTGGGGGGCTTCTACGTTGGACATGGGTGAGTGTACCATTGAGTTGAGATTGAAAGCAGTTCTTATGCAATCGGGTTTAAGCTTATCCCACGAAAAGATGGGGGATGCCAGCGTATTCCGGCAACAGAAGCAAACTACATGGATCATGGATCATGGTACTCGCTTCTCTCCAAGCCAGCTACATGGTTCATCGGTGTGTGTGAACAAAACGATGAACAATGAACCTAATTAGCCCGGTTTCCCTGGTTCCCTTGCTCCATTCCATGATACCTACCTTATTCAATCAATGCAGGTTGCTCAGTTGTTTGCGTATTGTAAAGAATTGTAACTAGCGTTAAGATAAGTTTACAGATGAATTAGCGCTTAAGATTCATGCCTCAGTCTCAGCCTCACGAGCAAGATCTGCTCAAGTCAATACTGCAACCGCTCTTGGATGATTTTCAATATTGGTTTTCGCGATCGCGTTCTTTACTCGAATCCGAGGAGATCAGCTTTTTCAGCCGACAGCAGCAGACGGATTTACTCGATCGAGTCAAAACAGCTCAACGGGAAGTCAATGCGGCGGTGACACTGTTTCAAGCAACGGATGGTCAAGTCGGGATTGAACCCGCTACATTAGTGCCATGGCATCGATTAGTCAACGAATGTTGGCAAGTAGGGATGCGCTGGCGCTCATTGAAATCGGGAGAATCTGAGTCGGAGGTTTCCAACAATGTGAATATTGAGTCGAGGGAGTGATCAAATTTCTGCCGAGATTTGATAAGCTAAACGGATTACTGATAAAGACGTAATTTCTTGACCCATCTAAGATAATCGATTAACAAATCAACGGTTTAGTCTTGAGGATGATGCCATGTTACACCTACTCTATGTAATTGCCTTTACCGTTATTGCATTTCTTGCGATCGGGAATTTGATTCGCAGCTTGCTGAACTTGAGTATAGATGCTCAGCGGCACTACTCCCCTGCGGGAAGACAATCATTTTCCGCGTCTGGCTTTCATCACACTGGTGTACCCCACCCAGAACTGTTGGATGATGCAGGTAAACCAACAAGTGAGCCGCTGCTGGTGATGAAATCAATGACGGTTGAAGACGCCCGCACCCAGCTTGATGCTTTATATAATGCCTCTCCCAGCCATAGCGTGGATAAGTCAGAAGAGATTTAGCGTATATAAACTAAAGGCTATTTTAACAAAATCCCCAGAATGTCAAGTCCAGTAATAGCAGTTAGTGGTCACAAGAAGTAAAAAGCATACCCTCGAAGCTCGTAAAGGGTCAAGAGATCGGAAATTTTAGCTCTTCATGTCACCATTTTGTTTTGGAAAATTTAAGTAGATGATCCGATTACTGGACTTGTTTTCTAGGAAGTCCCTACCTCTCAAATGTTAGGTGGGGATTTAGGTATAGCTTTCCCAGAGGGTAAGGTAAGTCCCTTTAACCCGCTTATTTTGTATTTTGATTGATGATTCGCTAGTATAGATAACCCGAATAACTCCCCATTTGCTTGAATAGCTGATCAGCACCTATCAGCGTCTTTCTCGACTAAAGATTCCTTTAAAGATATCCTGAACATCCTCCTGTTTATAATCTTTAAATTCCCCCGCATCAAACCAGATTCCATAACAGATAGGGCATTTCTCGTACCAAATATGAGACTGCTTTAGGTCAACCATTTTGGTCATCTTTGCTTTGCATTTCGGGCAATTAATATCTTCGATGGTATTAAATTTATTCCCGATTTTAGGATCACCCGTATCGATAACTTCAGAGCCCTCTATTTTCTTGAGAATTTGAGCCTCTTGAGAATCAAACCAAATGCCATGGCAATCCGTGCATCGATCTACTTCAATATCGGCATAAACTACAGCCTCTAAGCTTCCTTGACATTTAGGACATTTCATTTGAGTCATTTTTCAACCATTCCATTCGGGATTGTTTTCGATTGCTGTAGTTTAGCAATTTTTTCTGCCAATGATAGAGGCTTGTTTTTAAAACTTAACGAAAAGACGAAATTAATTCTTTAGCAACAGGGAATATCACTCCGTTGCGGTTGCACAATATTACTTAAGCTTAATTGCTCTGGAGATTGCCAAAACTCTTTCATTGATTTCACCCTATCTGGAGCATTGGATAACCGCACGAATAAAAAGACAACTTGAGCCATTTTTGCTTCGACAGTTGCTGGATTATTGAGTTGATTACCTTGAAATGATCCGCCAAAACGTTTCCGAATAAATGTTTTCACTTGCTGGGAATACGAGGTAGAATTATAGTCAGCAATGGCTTGAGAAACCGAGTGATAGCGACCCGAATTAATCAGAGATCCGATAACACAAGCTGCGACATCTGCGGTATAGTCAGAATCTCTAGCAAAGCGAGTTAAGGCTTCCCCTAGAGTTTTGACAGCTAGGGTAGCGTATTGCGTTCGATATACAATAATCGCTGAACCAATATCACCCGCCCATGCTGTATGATCGGCTGTCCATTGGGTTAAATCTGACCATTGAACCCCCGGTTGATTAATTTGGTCAGACAAGGATGCCAGAAAATGACCAAAATCTGTCATTTCACCACTTAAGAGTACATCCCCGTTCAGTTTTCCTTGAAATTCTCCTTCAATATAGTCTTGGTGATAACCTGTTGCGGTACTCCATAACCTTGTTGTATAGTTTTTTCGGGTATAGCCGCGCAAAATATTGGCGATTTCATAGGCTGATTTATTAGGGTTTTTCTGTTCAATGTTTTGGATGAATTCTAAGGCAGTTTCAAGTTCAGACATACAGGGGAGATTGGGGAAGAGGTAATTGGTTAAGAAATAGGGAATTGGTAATTCAAAACGGCTTGTTGTAGTCGTGGGGACAACCAATTATTATACTGCGGGTAAACGGGTAAGCGTGGTGATAGATGCCATCCGGCTGGTTCGACGATATTTTGTAATCGCTGAATGTGAGGATGGGGATAATCGGGATTTACCTCGTCTTTGGGTCCAATTCCCCCCAAATCTCTCGCCCCTGCTGCTAAACAGGCGAGTAACCATTGATCATCTAGGATTAAATTGGGCGGAATTTGCAGGGTGATATCGGCGGGTAAAATTTGACGTGCTTTAGCAATGACTTGGGGTAACTGCTGCGGATCAAAGGCGGGGGCTTGCCAATTTTGTTGATGACCGGGACTGTGGGGTTGTAAGATAACTTCTTGGATGTGACCATACTGATGATGAAGCTGCGCGATCGCATCTAAGGTTTCCCACCAGTCAACGGGTGTCTCACCAATACCCAACAATAAGCCTGTAGTAAACGGAATCTGCAATTCCCCCGCCCAAATAAGCTGTTGTAGCCGCACCTGTGGTATCTTACTGGGTGCATGACGGTGAACGGTTTGCTGGAGTTGGGGTGTTATCTCCTCCAGCATTAATCCCATTGATGCATTTACCGATTTTAGCGATCGCATCTCCTCAAACTGCAACGGTCCTACATTAGTATGGGGGAGAAATCCCATCGATAGGGCAAGTTCACATAGATCATAAATTCGCTGGAACCAAGCTTGACGGCGTGGTGAGTGGGGATGTACTTCACCACTGAGGATGAGGATTTCACAA
The DNA here is from genome assembly GCF_046565525.1 of Coleofasciculus sp. NCBI lineage: Bacteria > Bacillati > Cyanobacteriota > Cyanophyceae > Coleofasciculales > Coleofasciculaceae > Coleofasciculus > Coleofasciculus sp. The sequence goes on from NZ_JBKHUP010000012.1 coordinate 89,790, forward strand.
ATTCCCTGAGGTTGAAGCTGTGTTAAGCGCTCACCAGCCTCTGTTAAAGTCAACCATGGACTTTGACCCGGATTTGCGCGAAAGTTACAATAGCTACAACGGTTAAAGCATTCGTATGTAGGCACCAGGGTGTAAGCGGGACTATAGGTAATAATTCGAGAATCGGTCATTGCCGTTTATGAATTTGAAGTATAATTCCCTCTATCCTGACAAATGACTAATGACGATTAAATCTCAGCCATATCTTCGGAACGCTCCAACCAAATCGCTCTCAATCCCGCCGCTTTAGCCCCCTGATAATCCTCCCGCAAACTATCACCAATGTGCCATGCTTCTGAAGGTTCACATCCATGTTTATGTAAAGCATGGGTAAAAATTTTGGGATCAGGTTTAGCCGCCCCCGCTTCTGTCGAAATGGTGATTGAACTAAAAAACTCATCCAGATTCAGGGCTTTTAGCACTAAGTAAAGGCGAGAATCAAAATTGGATAAAACACCCAGTTGAATACCAACCCGCCGCCACCCCTCCAGGGATGGGATCACATCGGGATAAATAAACCACGGTTCGGCTGTGGCAAAGTGGGTGTAAAGGTGGTCAAAAAAATCGGTAAAGTCGGCAAACTGTTCCAGAACACCGACTTTTTGGAATGTGCGAAGGGCAATCACGCGCCACCATTCAAATTCACACTGAGGAATCTCTTGTGAGTCTGTGTCTGGAAAAACTAAGGGATCAGCCGCAGCAAAGGCTTGGAAAAAGGCATCATTAACCAGTTTGGGTGGTACATTCACGTTAAACTGACGAGCTACGCGGCTGTAAACCTGACCCACACTACCACGCACCCCAAACAATGTACCGACGGCATCTAGTAAAATGACTTTTGGATTGGTCATTTGTTATTTGTCATTTATCATTTGTCAAATAGTGAAGGCGGGTTTAGTTGCATCTGGGTGAGGTAAAAAACGATAGTAGTAAAACCCGCCCCTACATATTCAAAATTCACAACCGGGTTTCCTCTTTCCTAAGTGAAAGGTCAAAACTTCCTTATCCCTCATCTTTGAGAAGATTTAATAAAGGTTGTGCAATCCAATTTAAACCAACTTTAACCTGATGGTCTAGGGTGGGCATACGATAAAGATAGGCAAGGCGTCGCGCTACGTGGGCGAAGACCCCATCAAGTTTTAATCCTAACCCGGTCAGTGTCGCGTTGTCTGTCCCTAATGTCATCATCTCGCCTAAATGCTGGTAGCGGAAGGGAAGTAAGGGACGCCCAGTCAGGGATGCCCAGATATTCCAAGCGGCGTAATCGGCTTGCTGGAAGGCTGATTGAGCGGTGTTGGGGACTTGTTGACCTGTGGCGTCTCGACAATCAGCGAGATCCCCTAGAGCATAAAGTTCTGGATGATCAACCACTTGCAGGGTTGGGGTGATCATCAGCTGACCCCGGTGGTTTTGTTTAAAGGGGAGCGATCGCACCAACGGCGCTACTGTAGTGCCAACTGCCCATAGTACGATATCTACAGGAATGGTATCCACCTGTCCTTTGTATAGCAGAGAAATTGTGTCAGCGCTGATCGAGTCTACTGATGTTTCTAGGTCAATCCACACATCTCGCTCATTTAAAGCCTTCTGTGCAGCTTCACGGTTGAATTCGGGAGAGGTTTTCAGAATCATCTCACCCTGTTCAATTAACCGGAGGCGCCCTCGTTCTCCCAGCCGTTCAGCCAGTTTGCAGGCGAGTTCTACCCCACTGTACCCACCACCCACAACCGCGACACGAATTTTTTCCCGGTGGGATTCTTCCAGAATGCGTAACCGTTCTTCTAAACGATAAGCATCTGCGATCGCGCGGAAGGGAATTCCATGTTCAGCGACGCCGGGAACGCTCTCGATAGGTGTAACTCCGCCTAAGGATAAGACCAGGCGATCGTAAGAAAATTCTACGCCATCCTGCAATTGTACCTGCTGTTGCTCACTATCAATACCCATCACCGTGGCTTGGGTAAAGCGTACCCCTGTATTTGCCAGGAGTTCCTCAAAGGGTGGGGCAATTTCCCAGGTTTGCAGTTCACCTGTCAGAAGTTCATACAGCAGGGGCATAAATACGAAGCGATCGCTTTGATCAACGAGTATAATTTCTGGCTGCTGTAATTTTTCCCAAGGGAGTTGGCTTAAGCGCAGGGCAGTATAAAGCCCCCCAAAGCCTCCACCGAGAATACATAAGCGGGTCGGTTGGTCACTCATCGTTGAATGGGCAGATTAGCCATAGTAGGGCAACTCTCTTCAGGATAGCAAGATACCCAATGTAGAGACGCGCCATGGCGCGTCTCTACAGGCAGGGTGGGTTGGAGGTAACGTTATCATCAATAGCAAAAAACCCTTCCCTCACACCCACTCCTACTTGCCTCACAAGTTTAGATATCGCCGCGAATTTCTTCGACTACGCCATCTCGCAGGAGAATTTCGACCTGCATTTTGCGAACCAGGTTATCTCCGGCTTCGACGCGGAAGAAGCTTTCGATTTGACCTTGATTGACTTCTTGGTCAAGTTCGAGCATCTGTACCTGTTGAAGTTGCTGGAGTTGCTGGTTTTTCTGTTCTAGTAGCTCACTTTTCTTTTGATTGACCTGTAGTTGAATACTGTCGATTTGCTGCTTGACTTGAGGACCTGGAGGTTGCACACTTTGCTTTTGGATTTCCGCGATCGCCCGTTGCCCCTGCATGTCTAACTGTTGAAGTTGAGAGTCAAGTTGGTTAATTTGTCCCTGAAGTTGTTGTTGCACCTCCTCCTTCCAACGGGGTGTGACAATGGCTTTAATATTAACCGGTCGCTTCAAGAGTAGATTTGATTTAGATTCTTCTGTAGTCATATAGCTCTTTCTCGGTAGGTCTGAAACATTAAAAGGATATGGGTTAATCCGGGTAATAGCATAACCCAAAGTTTGGGGCATGAGGATTAAGATCAACAGGCAACTTGCCAGCAGACTCTTTCACCCTATTTCCCATCAATCAGGCGAACATCCCGTTAATGATATCGTGATATCGTTGAGTAACAACGGGTCGCCGGATTTTCATTGTTTGAGTCATCATGCCATTTTCTATGGAAAAGGGTTCTAAAATCAGCACGAATTGACCAATCCGATCATCAGGGCGATAACCTGGTCGATTTTTGACTTCCCGGTTCAATTCTTGCCGGAATAGGTTCTGCACCTCTTTACTTTTGAGTTCAATAGTCGTCCGGAACGACTCGCTGTTCTCCTCTGTATCGGAGTTGGGCAAGTTTAGGGTAACATTTTCAGCGGCTGCCCACTGTTGCAGGGCTTCTAGGTTCGGCACAATTAACGCACCGAGCGATCGCTGATCTTGACCCACTAGCATAATCTGTTCAATATAAGGACTTCGCAGACAGGCATCTTCAATCGGTTGCGGCTCAATATTTTCGCCGTTGGTCAATACGATGGTATCTTTTGCCCGTCCCGTTAATACTAAGTCATTGTTGGGAGTCACCCATCCCAAATCTCCGGTATCAAACCATCCCTCGGAGTCAATGGCTTTTGCTGTCGCCTCTGGGTTTTTATAGTACCCTTGCATCACTTGGGGTCCTTTCACCAAAACCAACCCCCGTTTGCCTGGAGGTAGGGGTTTGTGGGTTTCGAGATCAACAATGCGAATCTGGGTTCCAGGCATGGGTAATCCGGATGAACGGCGCAGATTCCGTTCCATCCGGCGGACGTTGGTGACTGGAGAGGTTTCGGTGAGTCCATATCCCACAAGAATCTCAATCCCAGCAATTTCAAAGAAGTTTTCTAAATGCATTGCCAGGGAACCCCCACCACTTATAATGGTTTTGATTTGACCCCCGGTTGCCGCCCGCACAGTTTGATAAATTAGTTTGTCGGCTAATTTATGGGCGGGTAACAGGAGTGAGGCTTGGATGCTGGCGCTGATACGTTCTAAAGGACCAGTATTCAGCTGGTTCAGGTCTAACCCTTGAGCGATTCGCCGCGCCTTAATATAGCGCTGACTGATATCGAGTAAGGTAAAAACTAATTTTTGCTTGTTCGGCGGTTGCTCACGAAATTGCTTTTGCACCCCCTCATAAATGGATTCCCACAGCCGAGGAACACCGATCATGTAGATGGGTTTAAATGCTTTGAGATCGGCTTTGACATGGCGAATGGTGGTGTAAATTTGGGTACAGCCTTGGGATAGGAGGAAGTATTCTACGGTGCGTTCGTAGACATGCCAAGTCGGTAAAATACTCAATACGCGATCGCCTCCTTTGGGTTGGAGGACGATACCAAAGGTGGTGACTTGATGCAGCAGGTTTCCATGACTTAACATTACCCCCTTGGGTTTACCTGTGGTGCCGGAGGTGTACATTAAGGTGGCTAGGGTTTGACGGGTTGCCTGAACCGGTTGTAGAGTTGTTTTTGACCCCAGACTCATCACCTCAGAGAAATTAAGCACCTTGAGCTTGTCTTCAGCAGGTGGATCTTCATCGGAGAGTAGGATCACAAACTGAATCTGCAAATCGTCAAGATAAGGTCTGAGTTTAGTTAGTGTTTTAATATCTTCGACAACTAAAGCAATACTGCCACTGTGTTCTAAGATATACCGCAGTTCATCAGGATCAGCTTGGGCGCTGCGAACCACATTTGCCGCCCCAGCCGTCATAATCCCCTGATCGGCAATCAGCCAACGGGGGCTGTTATCGGCAATCAAGGCGACACGGGGAGGAAGATCCGAGGAGTCTTGTTCCTGTTTAATTACTGGATTGTCGAACAGGGTTTGTAACCCCGCCGCGAATTGTTGAATCTGGCGCACCAACTGGGTGTACGTTAGGATCACCTCGGGTTGGGCATGGGGATCTCTCAGGGCAATGATTTGTCCAAATCGCTGCGCCGCAATCGACCAAATTTCTGGCAGAGACTGGATAGAGGAGTAGTCAACTAGGTGCTTGAGCAGGTTACGCTCTTGGGAACTCATCGACAACGACATAGAATCAGCCGGCTCTGTGTTTAACATCTATTACAATCCCTTGTTTTTTTTACCATACTCTTTTGCTGTGAGTCAGAATAGGAGTTTCAGTGGACAGAATGTCTTCTGTCTGTTGATAGATTTTCTGCCTATGCCCCATCTCTGTGTCTCCTGAAAAATTGTCCAAAACGATGTCGGGAACGCTGAGGTTCAGGTAGGGGAGGATTTTCCTCCATCAGAACTAGGGGGGGTATCAAGGGAAGATTCAGGATCATCTATTATTCAAAGGGGGAAGACAATGAAACTTTTATTTGTTGAGGATAATCCAACCTTAGCCAAAACTATTATGGCAGGGTTAATTCAACAAAACTATGTTGTTGATCTGGCAGATGACGGTGAGACAGGTTTGGATAATGCTTTAGCCTATAACTATGATCTGATTCTGCTTGATATTAATTTGCCTCATCTGAATAGTATTAGCCTTTGTCGCCGTTTAAGACAAGCCGGAAATACCAGTCCGATTGTTTTATTAAGTGCATCAGTAGCGACTCAAGATATGGTGGCGGGGTTAGATGCGGGCGCTGATGATTATATTATTAAACCCTGTCCGGTTGAAGGGTTAGCGGCTAGAATCCGGGCATTACTCAGACGTAACCGAGAGGCTAGCACCCCAACTTTGCAATGGGGAAAGTTGGAATTAGCTCCTAGTACTTGTGAAGTGACTTGTCAGGGACAGCCCTTGCGTCTATCTCCCAAAGAATACAGTCTTTTATATTTGTTGATGTCATCTCCAACCCGGATATTTAGTCAAGATTATATTATCGAAAAACTTTGGCCCCTCGGAGAGCCACCAAACCGGGAAACGGTTAAGGCACATGTTAAAGGATTACGACGCAAGCTTAACAAAGCGGGTGCAGGTGACATTATTGAAACTGTGTATGGGTTCGGGTATCGTCTGAAGGAGCTATCTGAACTTCAAACTTCGTCATCAACCCTCAATCCTATTCTGGAACGGTTTGTGGCAATGCGTCAGATGGAGTATTTAATCCTCAATCCAGATTTAACGATTCGAGAGATTTCTGAGCAGGCTCAAAGGTTTTGTGATTTTCCCGAAAAATTAACTATTGGCAAGTCAGTCAGTGTTAGTTTTCCAGAGTTAATTGGTTTAGACGATATATTATTGGCTGTTTTGGCAGGAAAAACAGAAGATTTTAGGATCGAAGGTGTAGCTCGTTCCCATAATCCTCAGCGACCGGAGTATATTGATATCTATAGCATGAATGTTGATAATCAGTTATTTCTCCTATTTGAAGATGTCTCCCCGGAAATGAGCTGGAGACAAACCGTTACTCAACAAGAAAATGAAACCTATCTTTTATTGGGATTTTAAATGCCTCTGATGTGTCTACTGCTATATCTAATAAAAAATTGGTCTTGTTCTCTTCCACAAGACCAATTTAAGCAAGAAAAACTCCGTTTGATATTGACGGAATATTTATTAATTTCTGATTAATTAAGAAGGGAGTTCTTCGAGGGCTAAATCGAAGGTAATCTCATGAACACCAGGAATGTCTTTAATCTTCTCAACGATTTTACGAGCCGTTGCTTGGTCTTTAACGGTTCCGCTGAGACGAACCGCACCACTAGCAACGCCAGCGACTAGGTTCTCGGAAATATCGGACTTAATCTTATCTTGAATCTGGGAATCACTCAGTTCGTTTCCACCTTTGCTCGATTCAACATATTCAATTCCTTGATACTGACTGCCCACGGCGGAGGTTGTCAACTTCTCCCTTTCTTGTTGCTGTTGTTGAGAATTTTGAGCGGAATCAACAGCAGCTTGAGGGGGTGCAGCTAAGGCAGGAAAAGCACTATTAAATGTAAAGATGACAACACCCAGCAGCATCATAGCTGAGCGGAACAGGCGATTTGGCTTAGCGAGAACAAGAACAAAACTCGCGATCGCAAAGGCAGTGATGACCATTAATAAGTTGATCATATCCATAACTATCATTTTCTCCGTACTCTACAGCTAACGTTACCAACTTATGCAAAAATAGACTTCATTCTACAGTCATAAATTACTTTTCTATCCAAAGATAGATACAAAATGAAGGAAACAGGGATAAGGGGGAATCCCTGGAGACGCGCCCTGATGTAGAGACGTTGCATGCAACGTCTCTACATCTTTAAGCAACACCTATAGCCCCTGCACCTGCGGAAGCCAACGCCGAAACCAGCGCCGTAGCAAACAGCCACCAAGCAGCTATCGCAGCGGCTTTGCGAGTTTCTTCGGCTTGGCGTTGTGCTTGATACTTAACCTGTTCTAGACGCATTTGAGCTTGTTTTTGGATACGTTCTGCCCGTTGTAGCAAACGAGTGCGAACCTGCTCGATCTGGTCAATCATCCGATTAGCATCGGCTTCGGAGATATCATCACGGGAACTGATAATAGCGACTAGGGTATCCCGATCAAAGTGAGACAAGCGATCGCGCAGTGCATCAAACCCAGCTTCTGGGTCATCAAATAACGTCTGGATATCTCGCTTGATGCCATCATAATTCAGCTCAGGACGCTCTAAATTATTGAAGTAGTTGCGAATGCGCTCAAAAATACCATCAATAACCGACTGGATGCGATGTTGCACCGTTCGGATTTGGGTGATCGCTTGGTCACGCACATTCACAATTTGATCGACAATTCGATTCACATCTTCTTCTGAAATATCCTCCCGTTGGGATAACAGCGCCACCAGCGTCGAGCGATCAAAGTGGGACAAGCGTTCTTGCAGACTTGACATTCCAGCACCGGGTTCATTCAGCAGCAATTGCACATCCCGCTTAATTGCTTCGGGATTGAGTTCCTCTTTGCCCGTAGAACGCAGATAATCAGCAAATGCTGCTTGAAAATCTTGTACAGTTTCCTGAGTCCGTAGCGCCCAGCGTCGGGGGGATTTGACTACGCCGCGAACGGTGGAAAGAACTTGATCAATGATCTGATTAACCTCTTGTTCACTCAGATCATCCCGTTGGGCGAGTAACTGTACCAGGGTATCGCGATCCATTGAAGCTAACCGATTTGTGATTAAACGGACTCCAAGCTGTGGATTATCCAGCAGTTTGGTTAAATCACGCTGAATCCCGTCTGGATTGAGTTCTGGCTTCCCGGTGTTCCGCAGATACTGAGCGATCGCCGACATGGTTTTATCGTATTGCTCTTTAGTTGTATCCACCATTTTTTGGGGGATGCGGCGAACACGAGTCCAGGTACCCTCAACCTGATCGAGAACTTGGTTAATTTGCGTTTCACTCAAATCTTGACGCTGACTTAACAGTTGTACCAACGTATCCCGGTCAAAGCGTTCGGCGCGTTTACGCAGCAGTAGCCATCCCACCTGGGGTTCATCCAAGAGTAATTTGAGTTCCTGTTCAATGGCTTGAGGATTCAGTTGATCTTTACCCGTGTTACTCAATATAGACTGAACTTTCAGCCACTGAGCTTCAACTTTTGCCTTAAGCGCCTCTTGGGTTTCTCTGGCTGTATCCAACACGCGATCGCGGGCTTTTTCCAGCTCAACGATTACGGCTTCCTGTTCAATAGGCGTTAAATCTTGGCGTTTCTCGACCAACCGCTCAAATAAGGGACGGTCAAACTGAGCCAGACGATTGCTTAGGTGTTCGTAATCGGCGTCCGGATCGCCGAGAATATCCCTGATATTCAGTTGAATGTTCTCAGGAGTGAGTGCTTCTTTCGGCGCGGATAGGAGATATTGCTCCATGGCGGCTAACCGTGCGATCGCCTCGGCGCGTTCTCTGGCTGCGATCGCCACAGATAATGCTTCTAAGCGAATAATATCCAACCAGGTAGAAATTTCTCTGATCCGTTCTTCTGTAAAAACACCCCGCTGTCTCAACAAGTCAGCAAAATCTGACCGATTTAGCTGCTCTAATTCCTGCACCACGGTTGCTGGGTCAGCTTCTGGATCATATAGCACATCTCGGAATTCCCGATCCAGCGTCGGTTGCTGCATTTGCCAAGAATATTTATTGAGCAGGTAATTTTCCACATCTGCTCGCACGGTACTGTAAACTTCATCCTTACTACTACCACTGATTTGAGCGGAAACTTTATCAACCTGTTCAGTGACTTGGCTTCCGACGCTTTTAAGCTGACCAACAATTTTCTCAACATCAAAGTCTGACAGATCCGTGCGTCCCATCACCAATCCAATCAGACTATGCAAACCTGTGGATGCAGCCTGAGCCAGAGGTCCTGGATTTTGGGCTTTGCGGCGCTTGCGGAGTTCTGCTATCAAATCATCTAGCTTTTGGGTAAACTCACCGCTAACGAGCTGATCCGGCGTGGCAGACTGAAGATACTCCCTAAATTCTGCCATAGCATCTTGAGAAGAAGGCAGCCGATTCACCGTTTTCTTCCAGACGTTTTCGAGTTGGTCAACAATCCGATTCACATCCCGTGGGGCTAAATCGCTGCGGCTGCTAACTAATTCAATAAATGTCTGCCGATTAATATCACGCAGGCTTTCACTACCAGCAATCTCTTGTAAATTTGGGTCATTGAGTAAATCTTCTAATTCCGTCCGAATCTTTTGCAGATTCAGTTCTGGAGGTCGTATAGACTGCATATAATCTTCTAGGTTCTCGCGAATCGTCTCTGGGTCAATGGCAGAACCCAGTTCTCGACGTACCGCCGCCGCCGCTGCTTCTGCAGTGTGCACCATTTCTTTTCTGACTGCATTACCCCCCATTACGGCTGTGGCGGTGCCTAAAATGGCTTGAAAACCAGAGGTAGCAGTACTAATTACTGAGCCGATTAAAGAACCAACCGTTGTCGAACTCACCCAAACCAGTAACGAAAAGTAAGTTGCCCAAATCACCAACCCGACGATCGCACCCAAGCCGGGACTCTCCAGCAAGCTTAATTCTACGGCAAATAGACAGGCAAAAAATAGTGCTAGGGTAACGCTAATTAATGTTCCTAACCCTAATGCCATACCAATCTTGCGAATCGTCCCCTGCATAGTCTCTGATGACTTATGATCAGACGAAGACGATGATGAGTCTCCGCCTCCAGCAAAGGAAATTCCCAACGCGACACCCAGATTCGTTAATAGCATCTGGAAAGCAAACGCTAAGACTACACCAGCGACTAATGTGGTAAAAAATTGGGGTCCGTCAAAGATGAGTGCAGCATCTTCGACGGTCTCGAGTTCTGGCTCTATCGGTATTTGTGCTATCCAAGCTGCCCAACTCGTGAGTCCTAATACTAGTCCCACACTCTCAACCATAATCTTCTTCCTCGTTGTTTCGGTTGTGTTAACGATGACTGGAATACCATTGCCTGTTTCTTGGCAGATCATCCTAGTCCTTATGCCAGAATCGTTGTCTAAAGGCTGAAAATCATCTCCCCAAGGGGTGAAACTTATGGGCAAGTTGCAAATTTATGCCTACCGATAGAGTGACTTGTGAGTTCATTTCGATCTCTTGTTCTTGTCCCCTGTTCCCAATCTCACCTCAAAAGTCAACTTTTATTGTGTCCGTACTTATAAGGATGAGATAGTATGTTAGCGAGGCGCACGGGTATTAGGAGTTTGACGTGGGTTTATTTGAGGATCTCAATCGCTTTCTGGAAAATCGCCTGGATGAATTTCTCCGCAACAATCCCCATCTAGAGTTACAAGCACTCGAAGAGCAGTTACGGGAGCAAGAAGAAGACACGTTGAAACTGATTGCTGATTTGCAACTTCAGCAAAAGCGCCTCCAGGACGAAATATTAGGAGTTGCCCAAGAAATTCAGCGTTGGCATGAACGAGTGAGTAAGGCTCAATCGAAAGGCAGACTTGATTTAGCCCAAGCCGCTCAACAGCGAGAAGCCGCTCTTTTACATCAAGGTAATCAACTCTGGGGCAAGATGGAAGGGGTTAAACAGAGAATTGCTCAGACTAAAGCATTACAGCGTCAGATTCAAACCCGTCGTAATGAAGTGCATACCAAGGCAAGAGAAGCAGAAGCCGCCCGCGCTCAAGCCCAAACTCAATCTCAGTGGCAGACATCAGCTTGGAACCAGAATTCAAACTACAACATTGGATCAGGTGTAGATCCGTTGGAGTCTCAGTTTCAGCGCTGGGAAACCGATGAGGAGTTAGATCAAATGAAACGGAATATGGGGCGCTAATCTGCCTTGGTAAGGCTATATCTAACACCACATTGGGATAGGGGCAATTTGAGTAGACATGGCTAGGTATGGCTAGATATTAGGTTAAACTTACCTCTCCCCATTTACCCATCCCCGGATGAACGGCGAGGAATCGTAAAGGAAATCGAGCGATGCAGTTTAGGCATTAGTGTGGATGACGATGGATTAAGTGCCGTCGAGTTGGATGCTGGATTGGCACTCTCCACAGATGGAGCCTGAGTTTGATTAGTTGGGAATTGCCTGGATTGTAGAGAGACAAACCAACCGGGAGATTTACCGTAGTTAGATGCGATCGCGAGTAACGCTCCTGCCAAAATTAATACTGGCATGGGCAAGGTAAAATGACTCATCCACTGAGACAATTCTATTAGGCTAAATAATACCACAAAGGTGGTAATTACAACTCTCATATATCTGACTTGAAATTAGCGCCGCCGCCCTAATCATACACCATGCAAATTTTTGCGCTTCGCTTAAAACCCAATGATGATTTAATGACAAGCTTAAGGCATTTCGTCGCACAGCACCAGATTGAAGCTGGGTTTATGATTACAGCTGTGGGCAGCCTACAACAAGCCACCCTGCGCTTTTCGGGTCAAAATTATGCTCAAGCCTTCAAGGAACATTTCGAGATTGTTTCCTTCGTTGGCACTCTGTCTATCCATGGTATCCATTTACACATTGCCCTGTCGGATAAAAAAGGGAAAACAATCGGGGGGCATCTCCTAGAGGGATGCATTATCTATACGACGGCTGAAATTATTATAGGCGTCAGCGATAATTTAATTTTTCTGCGAACAATAGATGAAACGACGGGATATAAAGAGCTAGAAATCAAACCTAAATAAAGTTTACTATAGGACAAGCTGAAACCTGTCTTCCTCAAATCTAGCCAAATCAGTCTATCACAGTCATTTAGGCTCATAAACTCAAAACAGATGAGCTTAATACTCACTCAGACAGTCGCACAAAGCCGATTGGATAATAAAAAACTATTCCTCACCTAGAATGAGCTGAAGCGCCCGATGTGCTTCCTGTAGGGTTTGGAGTTCTGAATTAAACTTCCATAGATAGGGCTTAACTCTATTTCCTCCAACAATAGCGGGTTCCCAAGCCGTCAGTTGCCATCCTTGCTCAGTCGCGGTGAGGCAATAATCAATCCGGGGAGGAATAATCGGGGTGTTGGCGTTAGTAATCATCATTGCTTGCTCGTAATACCCTTAGTGGTCAAAAAAATTGTGATTTAGGGTAAGGAAGCGATCGCCTATAGCTTACTGGTGATGCCCTGATTCCTACCAATCATCATGCCACCCCTTTCGGGAGTTGGTAAGGTTTACCCGTCATCTTTACCGAAATATCATAATTCAGTTGGAACAAAACACGAGGTTATGGGAGGTTGCCGAAGTCTGTGTGAGACTGAGCTTCATACAAGCTTCACATAACCCGGTTGAGTGAATATACTCATCTTACAGAGATCGAAGTTGAAAGCCCCCGTTTTTTAAGCGGGGGATGAAAACGAGAAAACGTCCAGGCGAGCAGGATTTATCCTGCCAGTCTTTTTTTGTCCGAAGGT
>NZ_JBKHUP010000013.1:0-98507 GCF_046565525.1 Coleofasciculus sp.
TGTCCCCAGGTGGGGTTGTAGGAATTGATGCCCATAGCCGCTCCAGTACCGGGCATAGGGATAATGTTGGGCGTTTGAGTCACCGAAAGGGATTGTCCCCAGGTGGGGTTGTAGGAATTGATGCCCATAGCCGCTCCAGTACCGGGCATAGGGATAATGTTGGGCGTTTGGTTAAAGGAAGAGGGCTGTCCCCATGTTTGGTTGTAGGGATTAGCACCCTGGGGTTGCAGAGTGGGTGAAATGATAGAGGGAAAAGCGGGGAGCTGCCCTGAGCCTGAGTTAGAGCCTGTAGAACCTAGAGGAATAGTATTCGTCGGTACAGGTAAAGGAGATGAATTTTGTAAGAGGGTAGGAAGCTGCGCCACCTTCAAGTCGAAGTTATCTCTAAACCTGACAGAGGTTTCGAGGGCAAGTGTTGGGTTACAGGTGGTTTGATCTTGACAATTCTGATTAGAGGAAAGTTCGGGAGTCAGAAACTCTTCCTGAATGTTTAAGGTTTGGTGGGAAGAATTTAGAGCCAGTTCTGATAAACCCGACTGAGTTGATATACTTGCTTGAATCGGAAGATTGGGGATGGGGGAAGGAATAGTCCTGAGATACGTGCTACTTTCTGCTTCCTCTATATCGGTGGGGGCGGGACTATTTTCCTGACTCTGTTGCTCATCGTGTCTCGCTGGAACGGTTTGGTCAAGTGTTTCTTTTTTACCAGCTTTAGCATTGGCTTCAAACGCGATGACTGAAGGTTTAGGATTCAGGTTCATCGATGGAGAAGCATCTAACCCTGAGACGTTGCCAACCCTGTGGCCATAGACGGGAGCATTATCTAGACGTTGGCTCAGTTCAAACACCCGTTGATGCGAGCGCTTTGCTTGATTCAGAGATAATGTGAAATCATCAGATGATTTTTCTCCTCCAATATCTTGCTGATTGGCAACCTCTGAGTCAGATAGAGTTGCCTGAGCGGGTTTAATTTCAAGTAATCCTAGCGTCCAAAAAGCGATAAGTGATCCAATACTAAGCAAATTAATCCATAGCAGCGGCTTAAGAAAGCCGAATCGTTGAGAATCAGGGACTATTAAGTTCATTACCGGAGTTTGTTTGACCGATTGATGTTTGCCCTGCACCCTGTCGCCACTCTAGCAAATGAATTAATCATTGGCGACTCATACAACCTCAGTTGAATTAAGGTTGAATCTTGTTTTATTGATAACCGAAGAGAGCCGATGATGTTTTTTGGTTATAAACATCCACCTGTTCTAGCTAAAATCACCCGATTACGCCTGAATTCCAGAAAATTGACAGGTCAATTCCTGCCATATTTATGGCACTCTTAGCACAATGGTTTAGTTAGGAACTAATCCCCACCCCTGAAACTTTTGCCAAGCCACAGAAACGTTTAGCTCTAAATAAAACGGTAAGGCAAAGCCTAAATCCGTCCTAAGCTAAGTTTACCCAAAGGTACAGGCATGGATTGCCGAAACCATTGAGTTACTATGGCTTCGCTCGTTACCGAAACAGCGATCGCGCCTCAGTCAATCCCCTTTGATCAAAGGTCTAATCAGCTAGCTGTGTTGGCTTGTGCAACACGATGACAGATGGAGATACTTTGACTTAAGAGAATGGGTACTCCTTTCCTAGACCATAGTTTCACAGATTGTTTGCTCTTAGAGCGAAAATTGCACCCCTGAATAATTTTTAGATCCGCTCAAGAGGAGTTAGTCCATATCTAGTTTAATGCGTAGTTTGACAGAGGCTCCAGAACCCTTAAGCCATTGGAGCTGCAATTGAGCATTAATCTACAACCACGCCTTAACTTCTCAGTTTTAACATATTCAAGAAATTTGCCAAGGGGGTACAGAGTGTAGCGCGTCAAAACCTCCCAAATCCCCTGGGGCTAAAGTATTGATTCACTATTCCAAATATTCGCTGGTGAAAGGATAATAGATATGAGGCACAAAGGAGTAAAGTTCAGTTAATTCTGAGTGAATTCACAGATAAAGAGCGGGAGGATGGAAGCCCCGTATTTTTCAAATCGGAGATGAAATCCGACGCGGCGAATTTATTCGCTGTCAACTGGTACAAAAGTCCACACCGAACCCGATCAACCGAGTTCGGTGTGGGGTAGTTCACCGCCCGATTCCGACATAGCGGAACCCTGCGCCTTCTAGCACTTTAGGATCGAGAAAGTTACGACCATCAATGAGTACAGCATTATGCATCAGCTTTGCCATCTTGCCATAATCCAGAGTCTGGAATTGTTCCCAGTCGGTGACTAATACCAAGGCGTCACAGCCATCAGCCAAGCGATCAGGATCACCTTCCACCTGCACACCGGATAAACCGTGACTCATACCACTAGAGGAAATAATGGGGTCATAGGCTTTGACTTTTGCTCCCAACCGATTGAGATTTTCAATCAGAATCAGTGCTGGAGCATCTCGCATATCATCAGTATCCGGCTTAAAGGTCAATCCCAGAAGTCCCACCGTTTTACCTTTGAGGATTTTGAGTTCTTGCTGGAGTTTTTCCACAGCAATTAAGCGCTGACGCTCATTCACACTAACCGCCGCTTTCAGTAGCTGAGCATCGAACCCATAGTCATCAGCCGTATGAATCAACGCGGAGACATCCTTAGGAAAACAGGAACCGCCCCAACCAATCCCAGCTTGCAGGAATTTACCACCAATGCGAGTATCTAAACCAATCCCTTTGGCGACTTGAGTCACATCCGCGCCCACGCGATCGCAGATATTGGCGATTTCGTTAATGAAGCTAATTTTCGTGGCTAAAAAGGAATTGGAGGCATATTTTACCATCTCCGCCGAACTCAAATCCGTCACCACCACAGGGACAGGCGGTAGGGAGTTATCTTCTGCAGGTTGACGCTCAACGATAGGAGCGTAGAGTTCTTTCATCATGGCAATGGCGCGATCGCTATTGCTTCCCAACACGATGCGATCGGGGTTAAAGGTATCATAAATCGCTGACCCTTCCCGCAAAAACTCTGGATTACTCACCACGTCAAACTCAACACTTGTGTCTGACGTCGTATGATCGGCTACACCATCAAGTACAATCATTCGTACCCAATCCCCAGAACCAATGGGCACCGTTGACTTATTCACAATCACCTTATAGCCCCCATTCAGGTGATTGCCGATCCCACGGGCTACCGCTTCCACATAGCGAGTATCACTTTCACCATTGGGTAATGCTGGCGTTCCCACCGCAATAAACAGAATTTCGCCATGAGCGACACCCCTCGCCAAATCTGAGGTAAACTCCAAACTGCCCGCATTACTGCAAGCTTGCATCAGTTCCGATAGTCCCGGCTCATAGATTGGTGACTGTCCTGATTTCATCAATTTGACTTTTTCTTCATTGTTATCCACACAGATAACATGGTGTCCGATATGGGCTAAGCAAACTCCGGTTACTAAGCCGACATATCCAGTACCGATAACACAAACGCGCATGAGCTGATCCTCTCTGGTAGATGGTAGGAATCAGGGCTATCTAGCTGATTGATTCGTTTGCTGGTAAGCCCCCTGACTTAATACTGTAATCGCTTAGCTCGAAACCAGGGAATACCCTTCAGCCGTTAAGCGATCGCGGAAATCCTCAACAGTTGTTTTCAACCCCTCCTGTAAGGGTATCGTCGGTTGCCAACCCAGTAAAGTCTTGGCTTTGGTAATATCGGGGCGGCGACGTTGCGGGTCATCTTGCGGTAGATCCTTAAATATAATTTCTGTATCCGGATTGACCATTTGTTGAACCGCTTGAGCCAGTTGTAAAATCGTATACTCATCCGGATTCCCCAGATTAATCGGTCCGGTATGATCATTATTCATCAACCGAATTAATCCTTCAACCAAATCCGACACATAACAGAAACTGCGAGTTTGTGAACCCTTTCCATACACCGTTAGGGGTTCACCCTTTAAAGCTTGCACGATAAAATTACTCACGACGCGCCCATCATTTTCCAGCATCCGAGATCCGTAGGTATTAAAAATACGGGCGACACGAATTTCTACACCATTTTGCAGATGGTAGTCAAACGCCAGTGTTTCCGCCACTCGCTTCCCTTCGTCGTAACAGTTGCCGCAAAACGCGACTCGTCCATGGCGACGCACACACACCACATGATTGTGCACATTAACGCAGTAAACATTGCCAGCATATCGAAATGGCTCTGGGGTGACTAAATGAGCGTCTTTCGTCGGTCGAATATTCACCCGATATAAATCACGACCCACAGCATGAGACACAACAGACGCCGCATAACCGCAACGCATGGCTAACTCTTGGACATCATCAGCCAGTTGTTTTGATTTCGTGTAATAAACATAGCCATCTCCGCGCTGGGAACCATCTCCCATGATTAATGCCTTAAACAAAATCAGCGACTGACGCTTGGATAACGATAAAAACTGGCGCGGAATATATTTCTCACCCGACTTACCCAGAGGACATAAAATCTCCGCCAGTTGTTTACTACAAATCCGGAATTGGTGGTCATCTGATGAGAAAAACTTAAAGCCGAGGTTGTTTAAACAGTGGGTTATTTTAGCTCGACCCTCTGGATTTTCTTGGGCAATCAGGATGTTATAGTCAGCCACCTCATAGTCACGTCCACCGACAACTCGCCCTCGTCGTCGGACATGAACGCAGCCTTCAGAAATATAGTAACCGAGGAATTCCAACCAATCATCCATGGAAATTCGCTCGACTCTCACTTTGGCATTTTCCGGCGGAGTTCCCAGTTCAAACCATTCTGACTCTGCTCCATGAAACTCACCCCCGGTAGGGACACGCCAAGAATGCCAATGTCGGTCTTCATCCGCACGCATAAATTGCAATTTTCCGGTTTTGCTGCGTACATACATCCAGTGATTTGGCGTTACACACAGATCGAACTTCGCATTGGCAAACCGGAGCAAATTGCCCACGTAAGGCTGCACAATATACTCATCCGGGACGTGATACTCGACTTGATTATCGGGATTGAGAGTCGCTACTCGCACCCCTGGCTGTAATTCGGGAAAAGGAACCCAGCCATTTTCCGTTAAAATCTCAGTCTCAGCGTCGTAACAACTGCGAGGTCCAATTGGATTAACATTTCCTCGGTATTCTTCCGTTTGAGGATGGACTTCCGGATCACCATACACTTCTGAGGTTGAGGCTAATAAAAACCTTGCCCCCACCCGCTTGGCTAACCCCAACATATAGAGGGTTCCCATGACATTGGTTTTAATGGTCTTGACAGGATTGTACTGATAGTGTATCGGCGAAGCGGGACAAGCCAGATGGTAAATTTGGTCAACCTCTAGTCGAATCGGTTCCGTAATATCGTGGCGGATCAGCTCAAAGTAGGGATTATCCAGCCATTTAACTATATTGCGCTTGGTGCCAGTATAGAAGTTATCTAAACAGAGAACTTCATGATCGGCTTCCATTAACCGATCAATGAGATGGGAGCCAATAAAACCAGCACCACCTGTAACTAGAATTCTCATAGGTTTTTCAGGATAGAACGACCTTGTGGGCTACTTTGAGTAAATTGATTCAGCTCTACCATGTTACATTTAAACCCACATTGGCAAGTCATCGCCATCCTTAAAATCGCTTCATTCCTTTCAGAACGTGAAATTGAGACAAATTAAACGCCCAAACCCTGACAATCGCTTTTGCCTGTGGTTATGATATTGGTTGAACTTTCTTAACACAACTAGATTTTAGGCAAGCGAACGCGGTTTAGGGTGCATGATTTGATCGTTGACTTGCCATACCTCAAAAGTTTGACCTGATTAACTGACAAAACTGCCCAATTTATTTTGGCTCAAAGGTTGTCGATCGATCCTCACGGCTCGAAGTGAGGCTGTAACCTGGCACAACGTTGCTGGGACGTTTCTGAGGGGAGTTCTCTGGCAGTTTTTGCGTCAGAGACATTAATTTCGGTGCTTAAGTTGTATCCACCTGCTTGAACTTAATTTATGCTGCTAGAGACCTTAAACTCGCCAGAGTCTGTCCTCGCTCAAGCTGATACCTTCAGCACCGGGAAGTTAGAACTGTGGTTTCAGCCAGTTTATCAAGCAAAGACTGGTGCTGTATTACACAATGAAATACTCCTGCGTTGGCGAGACGAAGCTGGAAATCTGCACTTACCCCAGGAATTCTTACCCACGTTGTCGGATACAGGACAATTGCAAAAGGCTGATCGCGCCGTCATTCGCAAGGCAATAGAACTCTTAGCGGAACAGCCGGATCGATGCCTGTCTATTAATCTTTCGGGAGAGGGATTAAATAACTTTGAACTAATCGAATATATTGAAACCCTCTTAGATCAGTCTGGGGTTGACCCGAAGCAACTGAGTTTTGAGCTAACCGAATCGACCATCGCCAAAGATTTTCCCACAATTCGGGCATTTGTCCGCGAACTCAAAAGTCTCGGTTGTGCGATCGTTCTGGATAACTTTGCCAGTCGCGAATTAACGCTGTTCCAATGTCAACAACTGGCGGTTGATCTGGTTAAAGTTGATGGTCAACTCATCCAACGCCTAAAAACAGAACCGAGTAGTCGTGTCTTAACCAAAGCCATTCTCGAAGGCATTCAGGCGCTGAGTCAGGTGGCGGCTAAATTTGTCAGCGATGCGGTTACCCTCTCACTGGTGGAAGAAGTCGGGATTGATTTAGTTCAAGGACACCATCTTAAAACCCCTAGTCCATCACCCGATTGGACGGAATTAGTTCGCCCAGAGGAGGAACAGGATTCACCCACGGCGGAAGTCCAAAAACCCACTCAATCCTGGCGTTTCCTGGTGGGAACGGGGTTTGTGGTGCTGGGATTAGGGGCAGTCGGTGTGGGGATTGCCTCCATTGGCTATCGCCTCAGTCACTTAGTTGTAGACGGTAGCACGATTAACGGGCGAATTGTGCGGTTACAAGCGCCAACCACGGGTAATATTCAAGCATTTTACGCCCAGCCGGGAGTGGTTGTGAAATCAGGACAACTTCTCGCCCGGATTAGTCAAGAACCTAGTCCCCAAGAACAAGAAGCCCTACTCCGCCTAGAACGCGCCCAAGAACAAGAACAAATCCGCAATCAGCTTGAAAGTCTCGAATTACAAGGGCAAATTCAGGTGAATGCCACTCAGCTAGCATCGGCAAAACAGTCCCTAGCATTACTGAAAACTCAGTTACAGCAACTTGAACGTCGAGACCAAGCCGTGCGACAAGTGGATGTAGAACTGGGCTTAGATTCGATTAAGGAACAGCAAGCTGTAGTTCAAGCGGCACAGGCAAAAGCTGAAGCTGCCCAATTAGATTACCAACGGTATCAAACCCTATTAGAAGCAGGAGGTGTATCCGCACAGGAAACCGATCAGTTGCGCTTAGTCTGGCAATCGGCACAAGCGGAAGTCAAGCAAGCCCAATCTGTCCTGGATGGGACGCAAAAGGCAGTCAATGCTGCCCAAGCGGGTATTGCTCGCAGTAATCGCAATAATATTATGGGCGGGGTTCTGTCCGATCAACGGATTACTTTACAGCAGACGATTCAACAGCAATCCGTTGTGGTAAATACGATGGAAGCGCAATTGGCTAAACTCAAGCAGCAGCTAAATAACAGCCAGTCTCTCCAAAAAAATGCTCCTTCTCTGGTCAACGATCTCAAACAACTGCAAAGCGAACGTAAAGTGCAAAACGTGTCAGCCCCCTTTGCGGGTGTTGTCTACACTACGGAACGAGAACAAGGCGAACAGGTTAATCAGTTAGAACCAATTGTTACGTTGCTTGATTGCAATAACCTGTGGGTAGAAACCGTAGTTAGTGCTGAACAAGCCAGTTCAATCAATACCGATAAACCTGTGACTGTAGGATTAGCAGGTTATGCCCAAACAGTCAAGGGTGAAATTGACCTGATTCAGCCGATTAGTAATATGCAGCAGCTTAATAAGTTGACCCAGGTTCAAGCCCTACAGCCTGCGATTCCGCCTAAATTAGTGGGACAACCGTTAACCCGAATTACAGTACGGATTCCACCGCCGCCGCAACATAAGAATTCCCAACAGTTCTGTGGATTGGGACAAGCAGCGAGGCTGACGTTTCCGAAGAAACTTTTTGGTAATCGTTGAATTGGGATTTGTCTCCCCATTTTTTTTATCTGTATTCCCTTGATTGCAGGCAGTTAGGGCGGGTTTATTTACTTCTTTTGTGAGGTAAAAAACGATAACCGTGATCTCACTCGGTTAGGGCGGGTTTAGTTACATCTAGGTGAGGTGACAAATGATAGTAGTGAAACCCGCCCCTACACACAATTAAAGACGCGATGCGAGAAGCATCTCTACACCCACAAACTCTATGACTCGATTATTTCGTTGGCAAAACATCTCGTCCTATCTCAACGGGTTAGCCCTTCTGTGTCTTTCCGCCTTCGGTTTTATTGGCTTCTACCTGCTGCGTAACCCAGAACAATTAGACCTATTAGGCATATCCGGTTTAATTAGTATGGGGCTGATCGGCATTTGGCGATGGTCATGGTGGGCGCTGCAAGTGATTCGTTCTCGGATTTACCTACACTGGGTTTTTCCCCGGTGGCGTAAACAAGCCGATCGCATCCCCCTGGATAAGTTACCTCCTGTTTGCTTATTAGTCCCAACCTATAAGGAAAAACCTTGGATCACGGAACGAGTTTTCCGGGTAATCGCCCAAGAAGCCCAAAGCCTCTCTTATCCCCTGACGCTGCTAGTTACCAGTAGCAGTGATGACGAAAATGCTGCCATCTTAAAGGTACTTAAATCCGTTGATCCTGAACTTAGTTGTATTCGTTTGATCCAAATGGTGCAGACGGGGGAAGGAAAGCGCAAAGCCATGGCGGATGGATTACGAGAATTAGCGCGTTTAAATCTACCCCAAAATGCCGTTGTTGGTTTAATGGATGGCGATTCTGAACTAACACCTGGAACCTTACGTCGCTGCTTGCCATTTTTTCGCCTATTTCCCAAAATGGGGGCGCTGACAACGGATGAATTACCAATTGTTGAGGGATCGTATCTGTTTTCTGAATGGTTCCATTTACGCCTATCCCAGCGTCATTATCAAATGTGTTCTGTGTCCCTGTCGCAAAAAGTGATGTGTTTGACGGGACGCTTTTCCCTATTTCGGGTGGAGGCTGCGCTTCATCCCACATTTGCGGATCAGTTAGAACTGGATACGTTGGATGATTGGTTGTGGGGACAGTTTAAATTCCTCTCTGGCGATGATAAAACCACCTGGTATTGGTTACTGCGCCGGGGTTACGATATGCTTTATATCCCGGATGTGATTGTCTATTCCATTGAGACGATTTCTGGGTCATTACTCGATCGCGCTTACCAGAATATGCGCCGTTGGTATGGGAATATGCTGCGGAACAGCGATCGCGCGATCGGATTGGGTCCGGGTAAGGCGGGATGGTTTATGTGGTACTGTCTCCTAGATCAACGGATTAGTTACTGGACGACTCTGATCACCCCCGGTTCGTTATCGATTTGTTTGTTACAAGGGTATTGGTTAGCCGCTGGACTGATTTTCTGTTGGATTCTTTGTACTCGACCGATAATTTTAACCATCATTTTCTGGGGGCGACAGTCTCGACTTAAACCAATTCATTTACCCGTCTTTTTAATCGCCCAGTGGAGTTCCTGTATTATCAAAATCTGGACTCAGATGAACCTTGCCCAACAAAAGTGGTCGAATCGAGGGAATCAAAGTATCTCCGCTGCCGGATCGGGTTGGGAACGGTTAGTGAAAGTGAGTGTGTCTCGTTTTCTTTATGTCTCCCAGTTATTTGGTTTTGTGGTCATTTTATGTTGGTTTGCCAGCCTTCTCACTCCCTTGCAAGATGTGGCAGGTTTATGGTCAAACAGTACCTGGGCGATGAGTCAATCGGTTCCCCCTCAAGTTGTTGAGGCGATTGACCATGGAATTATTCCCAATGATGGTCAAGATGATGCTAAACCTCTACAGGCGTTAATTAATCGTCTGTCTGGGGAAGACCCAGTTCAGATTAATTTACCCATTGGTGAAATTGATTTGTTTCATCCCATCGAAATTAATCGCAGTCATACGATTATTAAAGGGCAAGGGATACGGCGAACGATTTTACAAGCGCATATCAGTCAAGCTGATACAGAAGCCGTTCTAGTCATGCGACCCCTAATCGAAAAAGTGGATTCTCGTCAGAATCGGATTCAGGATATACATTTAAGTGGATTTACACTTCGTAAAAAATTACCCAACTCAACGGAAAATATATCTGCTGTTGGCAGTATCCTTTTGGAAAATGTAGTAGAGTCTTCGCTGAGAAACCTTGATTTAGCTAACAGTAGCAATCGGGCTTTAATCATGCGTCATACGGAGGATGTAACTGTCGAGTATGTGTTGCCAGAGACAGCTTTCAAGAAAAAGGAATAAAAAGAATCTGATTTTCGTATTCTTCAGGCTGGCTACATCAAGTCCGGGCAATCGTCTGACCAGCCAACGCAATATGGCTCCGTTAAAGTTTTCGTCATTGGACTTACGCAAAACCTCTATGTGTAGGGTGTGTTAGCGTAGCGTAACGCACCTTTGCCACGATATGTGGTGTAGCTGCGTAAGTCCGGTGTCAGTCAAAAGACGCACTTGATATCAACTCATTGGGTATTGACAGGAAGACAATCATGTAAATTAGCCTTGATCGGCTGCACGCGATTTTCCAAAATGTATGTACGAATAGCTTCTTTAAATAAAGTTCTTTGGACTTCATACCAATTGCTAATTAAATTTTCTATTCTCATAAATTCCAATTGGATGAAAGCTCGGATTGTACAAAAAATGTGAGTTTTAATTGCCTCGGTATCTCTCACCCTAAAGCACTCAAGGCTACATAGCTGCTTCGTGGCTCTGTGATAGCTTTCAATCCCCCAATGAAAATCATGAAGGGCTAAAAATTATACTTCTTTTTCCCCTCCGTTGTAAGTATGGAAGACCCCTTTATTTCACGAGAAGGAACTAAGCCTCAGGTTGAAAGATTGGTGAAGGAAGTGACTACTCATCTTGCTAGCGAGCTAGAGAGTGAGTTACTAAACTGGCAGCGTGACCAACTACAACCTTTGGTTAGCAGTCGTCTAGAAGATTTTCTCAAAGAACTAAATGATGGCGCCGCCAGCGAATTTATAAAACAAGTAGATGACCTAAAACTTCAAATTTCAGGTGGTACTGTTTCTATCGATGATGTCGGACCAAGAAAAGTAGGCGTAATGGAGCGGGTATTAGCTGCTGCTGGAGGATTATTGATAGGAATAGGGTTATTGGATTTTGGACTTGCTGGGATCGGTGCTGTTTTCGGCTATCAAGAGATGGCAAAGGCTATTATTCCTGGGTCTTCCGTAGTTAGTGTGCTAAATTGTTAGTTTGATTTGCCTGAATATTGGACAGCAATAGATTTAACCATTTTTGCCCGGATTTCAATTCCTTTTAAGACGCTTAAAAGCCACAATCCTTGATTGGTAGGCTTTCTGGCTTATTAAAACTGATATTTTAGCACACTAAGTACGGAAGACCCAGAGAAATCGGCTAACGTAACATTATCAGGACTTAAGCATTGACAAGAAGACAATCATGTGCATTAACCTTGAGCGGCTGCACGCGATTTTCCAGAATGTATGTACGAAAGTTTTGGATTATGCCGTTAGGGACGCGATCGCTTTCCCCCCCTTGGCAGCGTCTTCACCAGAAAACCACCGCCCGACAACAGTTTGCGATCATATAGCGCTACGCGCAAGTCAAAAGTCAAAAGTCAAAAGTTGACTCCAACAGGTTTTGGCGCTTTTACCAATGTCCTAACCTTAATGCGTAGTGCTATATTTAAGTTTTGAGCTAGACGAAACCAACTGAGGAAAAATAATGACGACGCTGCTAATTCAAACCCAAAGTGTCCCCCTGACGGTGAATTTTCCTGCTCTCAAATCGATTAGTGTTGAACAATTCTACGAATTCTGTCTAGCCAATCGCGATTTGAGAATCGAGCGTACTGCCAGTGGGGAAGTTATTATTATGCCACCAGCCTTTTCAGATACAGGGAATCGCAACATGAAAATTGCTCAACAAGTTGCGAACTGGGCAGAACAAGATGGCACGGGTGAAGTGTTTGACTCCAGCGCTGGCTTTACCTTACCCAATGGAGCAACCCGCTCCCCCGATGCTTCATGGATTAAACTAGAGCGCTGGGATGCCTTAAGTGAGGAACAAAAAGCCTCTTTTGCACCGATTTGTCCAGATTTCGTAATTGAGTTGCGTTCTCAGAGCGATACCCTTAGTGGATTGCGAAAGAAAATGCAGGAATATATTGACAATGGTACATTACTCGGCTTGTTGATCGACCGCAAAAACAGAAACGTTTATATCTACCGCCCCAATCAAGAACCGGAAATCTTGGAGAATCCTGAAACAGTCAGCGGTGAGCCAGTGCTACCAGGATTTGTCTTGCGGATGGCAAAAATTTGGTGATTGACTGTCCTAACCGTTGTGGCGGTTGCTATACAATCCAACATCCTATCTTAATGCAAATTTTGTTCACATCGCTGAAAAATATAGCGCAGCAACCCGGCTCTCCCGTACATGGTGTGATAAATTTTACTTATGTGTGTGACGATTGGCTTGATTTGAGGAAAACCTAGCTTTTAAGCTGGATTAGTTGGGTTTCCTTTGTCAACCCAACCTACAAGCATTACACCCTGGGACTTTAGCTTAATTCATAAGACTTTATTATCACTCTAAGTACGGGAGAGCCGATTCTTCATACTTTTGTAAATCAAAATATTGTAATCTAGCCCAGCGTTCTTGGAAAAAGGGACTGGGTGTAATAGGTTTACTATCAATATTCCAGGGTAGTAATTCACTGATGCTTAATTGCTTGTAAGCTTCTGTGGTATTAAAGCTAGCAAGGTTTTTTTTCTTTCGCTTTTTGGCATTTGACGACATTTCGCGCCTTCCTGGTTAAAAAATACGCCGAAAAGAACTTATAAACGTTTCCGGCTCGTCAATTAACCCAAGATACTCGTGTATACCTGTTCCAGGCAAGCCGTATTCCGCTGCAGACTAAATCGTTGCTCTACGCGCTGACGTGCCGCGATCGCAAACGCTTCCCTCATCTGTGTATCCTGCACCAGAGTCAAGATAGATTTTGCCAGATTTTGCCAATCCCTTTCTCGAACCAGAAAACCTGTTTCGCCATCCACCACAGCTTCAGGAATCCCCGCACTCCAAGAACTCACCACAGGTAATCCCATTGCCATGGCTTCTAAGATAACTATCGGCAGCCCCTCTGTCTCTCCCCGATCAGTCGTGATACTTGGCGCACAGAGTACAGAAGCACAATTCATCCACATTTTAACCGTTTCTGGAGCTTGTACTCCCAGAAAACGGTAGCGACTTAATCCCTTTTTCGCTAACGTTTCTAACCTCTGACGCAGAGAACCATCGCCAATCATCACTAACTCGACATCGGGTCTAATTTTTTGCACCTCAGCCATTGCCCGAATTAAATAGTCGCACCCCTTTTTCTCAACCAAACGCCCCACAAACAAAACCGTTGATTCTCGCTGCACCTGGGAATCCGGCGTAAATTTATCGACATCAATGCCAATATAACCAACTTTCACCTTGTCCGCCGGACATCCTTTTTCTATCAGTTGAGAACGGATAAACTGGGAAACGGCAATCAAACAATCGGCTTCCCGAAAAAGGATCTCGCGCCTTCTCCCATAAAACTCCCGAAAAAACTGACCCCGCCGCTTGACAAAATCTTCCCCATAGTCATACCAATTTTTTCCGCTTACTTCGATTTCCGCTGTTGCATAATAACCGTGGAATGTTACAACTAGCGGAACACCTAACTTCCCAGCTAAAGGTAATGCTAAAACGCCATCCAACCCAAAATGAGCGTGAATTAAGCTAGGTGATAAATTTTCGATGCGCTTCAGCCAATTCGGATGAAGTACGCCAGCTAATTTATAGGCTGTCTTCCAAAAACCCGGCAAAGGTTTTTCATCATCCAAAACCAGGCAGTTTTCCTTTGGTATCATGGATTTAGCACTAGGAAGATAGGAAGACCCGACGTAGAATCCTTGATAAGACGTAAAACTTTCAACTTGAGCCGGAATAAACGTTTCTGAATAAGGTAACAGTTGGTCGCGGTAAATAAGCACTATTTTTTTCATTACTCATTTAGCCTATTTTGGCAGCAAAGGACGCAGGATTGACTTAGCTAGACCGCGAATTAATGGAAGACCAGTCAACGGAGAGAAAGCCAGTTTTGGTGCAATGTTAGACGCTTTTAAATAACTCTGCCAAGCCGTTCTATAGTTCCCTTTTCTATATTCATTTTCCGCGCTTTGCGACAAACGAGCGCTTTCTCGAATCCGGTTTCCCTTGGGTTGCTCTGTAGCCGGAAGGCTATCAATAAACTCCTGAAACACTTTTTCTCTAAGTTCTTCTATATTTTTCGGTCGCCACTGTTTACCGTGAACGCGGTAATCCAGTACAATATCTGGAATAAGAGCAACTTTACCCAATTTAGCCACTTTCAGCCAGAGTTGCCTATCCTCACAGATGCTCAGATCTGGTTGATAACCACCCACTTTTCTAACAACCGTTGTTCGGTATAAATTCTGACCCGAAATGGAAGACCAACCCGCCAGCAATTCCGACCAAATAAATTTCTCTAAATAAATTATGGGATGTTCTATTTTCAGGGCATAATCACCCGCTTTAAACTTCCATCTCGCGCCCACTGAAGCGACAAGGTTTTTATTTTTGACCAAAGGTTTGGCTAAATTTACTAAAGCAGTTTTACGCAGTAAATCGTCATCATCAAGAAACATGATTAACTCTCCGCCAGCCTCTTTTAACCCTCGGTTACGTGCTGCCGAACGTTCATTATTTTCGGGTTGCTTAAATATCCTAATATTAGGTTGATTTAGGGTGGTTAGCCACGTCCAAGTTTTGTCTTCAGACGCATCATCGACAATCACAAGTTCCCAATTTTTAAAGTCTTGGGCTTCAACGCTAGCGACAGCTTCTTTGAGAAATTCAAGCCGATTATAAGTTGAAATTACCACAGAAACCAAGGGATGATGCATTACTTTTACCTCAAACGGTTAACCAGCTTGTTAAATCTTTATCAAGAAGCTCTTGAAGCTTCAATATGTCTTCTCGATACTCTTCTATCAGTTGTTTACGAACCTCTGGAAGCAGGGGTGGCTTGGGACGGCGGTTAAAGTTTAATAATCTGGATTTTACCGACTTACGTAACTCAGGTGAAACAAATTTACGCAAAAATGTACTGGTTGGGTTCCGAGGATCTAGAAACTTATTAAGCGTTCTATTTTTAGGAATAGAAGTAACATTGTATTTTTGCGAAATATTGGGACAAAAATTATCGTCTACACCCAAAAAAACAAAGATATCGTTTAATACAGAAAGAGAGTCCGCTTGAAAATCTTCATAAAGATAGACTTTAATTTGGTTACTGGCAAATTTGTCGAAATAGCGCTTCAACTGAGCATAATAAAACCCTCTTTGTTTATAATGCCAACGAAACCAATAGTTCTGACAAATTCGCTCGGGTTCGGCTGCGATTACTTGGGAAAAATCAGCAATTGGTTCAGCGCCTCTACTCAAATTGAATAAAAAGTCAGAGTAGGCTCGTTCAACCGGATCGCGCAGGATTGCGATAAGCTTGACATCAGGAATATAGTGCTTGATTGTGTCCGGTGCTTTTGAACTTAGCAAATAAAGGGGTGATGCTTCACCAATTGCTACTTCGCTAGAAACCTTTTCAAAGAAACGACAATAGGTTTCAAGATTAGTAATAAAATTAGGCGTATCACTATCTCCCTGAAAATTACCCCAATAATCGTCTTGGCGTTCTCCTTCAAGGGCAAAAAAATTCAGTTCTTTACGAGGACTCATATATATTTGTGGATGCTCGTCAAGATAGTTATTCAAGGATGTCGTTCCCGCTTTTGCTGTACCGATAATTAAAAAGTTAGGCAATGTCATATCTTTGGCGTTCTGCTGATGAGATTATCTTATTTATTTACCTAAAAGTGTATTAATTTTGGTTTGACCAATTCTGGCTCGTTTACACAAATCGTAGAATGCGGCTAAAAACTGAGATTGATTATGGTTGGCTAGAACCCATTCTCTACCTTCTTTGCCTAAACGAGTTCGTAACTCTCGATCCTTTATCAAGCGAGTCAAACCGTCAATAAATTGAGGAATACTGTCCATCCCACTCCCATCCCAACGCCCCACATAAATCCCGAACCGAGACACGACATCTTGAGGATTAACACAACTTAACAACGGAGTTTCACATTTGAGTGCTTCTTGGAAGCTGACAGCTAATCCTTCATGAATAGAGGTGTTAACTAAAACCCAGGCTGAAGCCAGAAGGCGAATTTTTTCCTCTCCTTGAACATGACCCATTAGTTTCACATTATCAGGTAAGTTATCGGGTTGCCAAGCCCCCTTGCCTTGAAAATGAGGTTGCCCCATAAAGATAAACTCGACATCCGGAAAATGGCGGGCTAATTCTGCAAAAAGCCAAGGGCGTTTATAGGGGTCAAGACGGGCTAAAAAAATGACGCTTGGTTTTTCACTTTTGACAATCTCTCCGGGTTCTAGATCAATAATATTGGGCAAAAAATAAACTTCTGGCGGTTGTACTCCGTAAGTTCCTAAAACTTTATCCTTGAGAAAAGGTGCAGGAGTGGCAAAGAGAATTCGACGCCCCATCCATTTTGATTGGTTAACGACTCCAGCAAAGGATGTACAGTCAAAGCATTTTAGCCCTAAGGGCAACATATTTTCTTGTCCTGGAATGCGTACTGTATTAATTTTTTCGACATCTTCTGGCGGACGCGGATCACGTACCCAAAGAACGATAGGTGTGCGCGGTAGAAGCCAAAATAAAGGGCAATAATTTGGGCGGTAGTCAATCGATAGGATTAAGTCAATTTTTTCACGCCAAATGCGACGAGCATAAGCCCATTTATCAGGCTGACGCAGGATCAGAGGTGTTTGATGAATTCGGGGATCGGGTTGACCCGATTGAGCGTAGGATTCACCCGCAATAAAGACAACATCCACGCCTAAGTTGGGGTTAGCGTTAAAGCAGTTAGCCACTTGCCGTGTCGCCCAGCCAAATCCGCCCATGCGACTGACAGATAGATCGAAAAATTCGTTAGCAATTACACCTACTTTTAGATTTTCTTGGGAATGTTTGGGAGTTGATTGGTTCATAAAATTAATAAACAAATAACTAATTTCATTTTTTAAACTAACGTCTTCTAAAATAGAAAGGACTTGCTAAACTATTAACTAGCAATGACATTTCACTCGCAGCTACGATATCAGTCGTCATAACTCGGCGGTATTTTAACCAATGAATCGCGAGGCGACGAAAATCGTTAATCAGATACAAGAAAAACATAAAGGGACGTTGCCATCGTTTATATCGTAGCATACGAGTATGATGGCGACCCCTGCCGATTCCCTGAAAAAACTGCTGTAAGTATTGCTTTTCTAAGCGGGTTTTGGGAATGTAATGATCAATGTGCATTTCCGAGTTATACCAAATTTCCCAGCCAGCTTTTTGTATGTAGATAAGGGCTTCTATATCTTCACCTTTTGCGGCTAAGGATTGACCAACTGGTCCTTGTAAAATCAAATATTTGGGGATGCAGTCTAACCAAGCCTGTTGGCGAATGACTAATCCGGCACCGGGGGGTAATACTCCCTTGGCTCTGTAGGTGTTGAAACAAATGGTTTGTTGGCGTTCAACGATAGGTAAAAAGCCGGCAATGCGTTCAAAGTTTTCCGGTGGAGGAACTTCAAACGTTCCATGAATTTGACTGCCGTAAGCACCAGCTTGGGGATGAGACTGAGCAAATAAGTAAGCTTTCGCTACCCAGTCTAATGCCGGTAAATTATCGTCGTCTAGAAAGCCAATCAGAGGAGATTGAGCTTCTTGAATGGCGCGTTGCCTTGCATAATAGGCTCCTGGCTGGGATTCAAAAAAGTATTTTAGCGGAAATGCTTCAGCCCAGTTGCATTGATAGTCTTGGATAATCTTTGCTGTATTGTCTGTACTGTTATTATCGACGATAATAATATCCCAACTTATATTTTCTGTGTCGCGCTGTGATCGCAGTCTTTCCAACAGGGCTGGCAAGTAATTTTCACGATTGTAAGTGCGAATAGCTACAGTAAATTCAGGCATTGAGTTTATTTTTTATTCATAAACTGTGGGTAACATACTCCTTGATTCAATCGTAACTTTTTTTATTTTGAAAGAAAACAGTTTTCCGGAAAATGTACGATAACTTCACAAAACAATCGCGATAAGTTTAGAATTTATTACGACTGATAAATTGCATCATTTTCAGTCAGCCCTGACACCGACAAAGAATTCAGATTTTGGGCAAGGGAGCGACTGTCCATTAAAATGGACTAAAATGATTATCCAGTCAGCTTGATTCGGACTTGCGCTTTTGTTTCTTTGGGTTTAAACCCAAGGAAAGTTAACTCTTGTGCTACTCGCTTACCTCGGAGACAGAGAAATCTGCAAAATCGACATGCACATCTTTTGGAGTTGCCCAAGAAGGATCACCGCCACCAAAAAAGGTGGAGAAGAATATACCATCAATTTTCAGGTCTTCAACGGTACGGAATGTCAATCCTTGTTCATCTAGAACCATAGTTCCATCCAACCAAACTTTAACCCGACCATTGGCTTGACCCGGTTCATTCAGGACAACCTCCTGCTCAATATGATGCCAAGTTCCGGGGATAAATTGCCAATTCCCCCGACCAATTGATGTGCCGTATTCGTCACTTGTGGGTAAATAGGCATACAGTTCCCCATCTCCATTGCGTCTCCACATGAAGCGCGTCGAAAACCCATCGGTTCCATCAGGTGTTTTTCCGCCACTAGCACCATCACCCCCATAAAGTCCTGGCAATTTCCCTCCTTTAACAAAGTCAAAGTCGTCGGAAAAACGAACATAATAACTCAAGCGCAGGGATTCTTTAACAGGTAAGCCTAAATCCGCATAAAACTGTGTACCCCCTAACGGAGCATCATTTTTTCGAGAAACTGTAGGGCTAGCTGAACCCGCCGGATAGTTTACCCGCAGAACTTGGTCATATCTGCCGTCGGCGTCTTTAATCACTTCACTATTTTCTAAACCCCACTGTTTCTCACTTTTAAGCTGCCAAGATTGCTGCCAATCCGTTGCGGCAAAGCTATCTGACCAAAGCGGAGTGACATCAGCGTTAGAGGCTACGTCTTGACTGGTTTCTGTGGAATTGCTTAAGGCAGAAGAGGAGTCTATTTCATTTGAAGCAGTCTGAGCGCAACTATTCAGCATGATGACTAAAAAAGCTGCACTTAGTAATTGACCTGAAGCGGTTAGATGCTTAAATTTGATTGACATGGGTTTGGCTTAAACGTGCGGGATAGTGTAGAGTTTTGAGCATTTTCATCTTGATGCACCCTCAACCATCCAATTTAATCCTTGCTCTGTGCTTTTGTCAGCCCTTGACTGAAGAAAGGTAGCAGGCAGATGGCAGATAGCAGGGAATAAGGACGTGATCGCTATTAAGATGGATATCAATACTGCTCGGATCAGCTCTAATTTAATCAGAACTTACGCCGATCTAGCATATATAGTGCCAATGGTGCGTTACGCTTGGCTAACGCACCCTACAGATAGAGGCTATGCGTAAATTCTCCCTAGAAGAGCGGGTTTATTTAATTTATCAGTTGTTGCCATAAGTTATCTGTAAAACCCGCCCCTACATCCCCGGCTTCCCCATCTCGCCATAGTGCCATGGCACGTCTCTACATTTCTGCCTACTGGGGGTCAAGACGCAATACTGCCATAAATGCTTCTTGAGGCACATCAACTGTACCTAAGGATTTCATTCGCTTTTTCCCTTTGGCTTGCTTCTGCAACAATTTTTTCTTGCGGCTAATATCCCCGCCGTAACATTTAGCCAGTACGTCTTTCCGCAGTGCTGGAATATGTTCACTAGCAATCACACGACTACCAATCGAGGCTTGCAGGGGAATTTTGAATTGGTGACGGGGAATCAGTTCCCTGAGTTTTTCGACTAACGCCCGACCGACGTTGTACGCTTTATCACGGTGGACAATCATTGCCAGGGAATCAACTGGATCACCATTAATTAACACATCGAGGCGGACGAGAGTGTTTTCTCGATACCCAATGAGGTGATATTCCATACTGGCATAGCCGCGCGATCGCGACTTGAGTTGATCGAAAAAGTCGGTGACAACTTCCGCCAGAGGCAATTCATACACCAAGGTGGTTCGCCCTTGGGTTAAATACCGCATATCTTTAAACTCACCCCGCCGAGTTTGGCAAAGTTCCATCAGTGTACCCACATAGGTTTCTGGGGTAATCATCTCGATGCGACAGTATGGTTCTTCAATTTTTTCCCGCTGCTGGGGTGGAGGGAGTAAGCTGGGGTTGTCAATTTCCCGAACCTCCCCATCCATCGTCGTCACTCGATAGACTACAGACGGAGCGGTAATGATTAAATCTAAATCATATTCCCGTTCTAATCGCTCCTGGACAATTTCCATGTGCAATAAGCCCAAGAAACCACAGCGGAAACCAAACCCCATGGCGCTAGAGGTTTCCGGTTCATAATTTAGGGCAGAATCATTGAGCTTGAGACGATTGAGGGCTTCTCGTAAATCTTCGTACTGATCGGCGTCGGTGGGGAATAAACCACAGAACACCATGGGTTTAGCTTCCTTGTAACCGGGTAAGGCGCTATCGGCGGGTTCTGCGGCTAGGGTAATTGTATCGCCGACACGGGCATCTTCTACCGTTTTAATCGCCGCCGCTATGTATCCTACTTCGCCGGCGTGCAGTTGATCAACCTGGATTTGAGTCGGTGATAGCACGCCCAGTTCATCAATTTCGTATTCTTGTTTGGATGCCATCAGGCGAACTTTATCCCCGGTTTTGACTGTACCATCCATTACCCGGAAATAGACAATGACGCCTCGGTAGGAGTCATAGTAGCTATCAAAAATCAAGGCTCGCAGGGGCTGGTGCATCGTATCCTGGGGAGGAGGAACCAGATGTACGATGGATTCTAAAATCTCATTGATACCAATCCCCTCCTTTGCCGATGCCAGGATGGCTCCGCTACAATCGAGACCGATGATCTCTTCGATCTCTGAGATCACTCGTTCCGGTTCAGCACCAGGGAGGTCTATTTTATTAAGAACGGGAATAATTTCTAGGTCATGCTCTAAGGCTAAATAAACATTTGCCAGAGTTTGAGCTTCAACGCCCTGAGATGCGTCTACCACGAGCAATGCGCCCTCGCAGGCGACAAGCGATCGCGAAACCTCATAAGAGAAATCTACATGTCCCGGGGTGTCAATTAAATTGAGAACGTACTGCTCACCATCTTGCGCCCGATAGTTCATGCGAGCAGCTTGGAGTTTAATGGTAATCCCGCGCTCCCGTTCCAATTCCATGTTGTCCAGGAACTGTTCCTTCATTTGGCGATCGCTCACTGTACCTGTTGTCTGTAAGAGGCGATCGGCTAAAGTGGATTTACCATGATCAATATGGGCAATGATGGAAAAATTGCGAATGCGAGAGACAGGAACATCAGTCATAGAGATTATCGGGTGACAAAAAAATCGGCAACAGGCAATGGATGGCTCTTAATGTATTGTAATGTTTCTGCCCAAAATGGGGATAATACTCCTGATACTCTAACTCCAGAGAACTTTTTCGGACGGAGCGAGTCACCAATTCTAGGTGGCAATAGAGCAAGTTGTCGTAAAATGAATGTAGGGGAACACAAAAGCGCTGAACATGAATGATCATGCCGTCCAAAGAGAGCATTCAACGGACAAAGAAGAAATATCTATCCTTATGGATGCTCAACTGTTAGACCAAATCAAACACTTAACCAACGATCCGTCTAAGGTGATAGAAACAGCCATTCGTCAGTGGCTAAGAGGAGAGCGCGATCGGGACGATGAGCTAACCCGCACTTTGAGACGAAATCCACCAGTACCGCCACGAGGCGAATGGAATGATTGAGAGCCAAAAGGTCTATTGCTTTAACAGTTCGCCTGAGGCTCTAGGGCGTTAGGGGGTTGCATTTACGTCTTGGTGCGAGCGCTAATCCTTTCGCTGCTTGTAGTTTTCAGGTTTCTTGTAGATGATTGCTCCTGCTGATTTCCACAATCCTCGATCTGGGTATACCACTATGCAATCTACTACTGCACAAGGCTCGTCAAGCTTTTTGCAGGGGTTAGATTTTGACCTGATGTGTAGCCAAGATGCGTCAGGTCAGTATCACTCCTTTTATTGGCGACAAGCCCAGCAGTATGATTTAACTCAAGAGCAGGTGATTGGGGTTCTCCTCAACGAAACCTTTCATCCCATTGCTCTAGATGCTTATCGGGATCGAATCCAGCGGATTCTAGACAACCGCACCCCAGAACGCTGCATCCACGACTTCTGCTATGGTGATCAGGTTTTTCCTTTTGAACTGGTGATCAGCCCAATTTTACAATCTGACGGTCAGGTGACTCAGGTTTTGGTGATGGGTCATCTGTTACCCGAAGGTGCGGTACAAAAAGTTATTGATTCGCTGGTTCCGTTAAGTGTCGATCCCAATCAAAAACTGCTCACTCAAATTGCCCGCCGGATTCGCCGGACGTTAGATTTAGATACAATCTGGCAACAAACGGTAGATAGCCTGGGGAAAGCCCTGCAAGTTAGTCGCTGCATTATCTGCTCCTATAGACCCGACTTCACGGATGTCAAGGTGGAAGCCGAGTATCGCCAAGATTCACTGGATGAAATGTTGGGGATGACGCTGGAACTGGAGTCGGAACTAATACTCAAACAAGCCTTGTGGAGTTCCGAACCTGTGGTGGTTGACCAAGTCGTCCCCAGTCGGTTCCAGGAAAAATCCCTGCTAGTGGTTTCCACGTCTTATAAAGACGAACCCAATGGATTAATTAGTTTACAACAATGCGATCGCCACCGTCCGTGGAGTGATGCAGAAATTGAGCTGGTGCGGGAGTTGGCTGAACAAGTGGGAACCGCGATCGCTCATGGTACGCTCTATAAAGAACTGGAACTGGCAAGAGAGCAAGCTGAAGAAGTATCCCGCCTCAAAAGTGAATTTCTGGCGAGTACCTCTCACGAATTGCGGACGCCTTTAAATGGGATGATTGGCTTTCTCAAGCTGATTCTCGAAGGGATGGCGGATGACCCCGAAGAACAGCGGGAGTTTATCCAAGAAGCCCATAATAGCGCCTTACACCTGCTCAACATCATCAACGATATCTTAGATATCGCCAAGATTGAAGCCGGAAAAATGGAACTGGAGTTTAGTCCAGTTGAGTTAGAGTATCTATTCAATAAGGTCTATGATTTTACCGCGCAGCAAGCCCATCACAAGGGTTTGAGCTTCACCCTGGAAATTCCCGCCGTTTATGATGGCATTGTCATGTATGGGAACTATCAACGGCTGCTACAGGTGATGTTAAATCTGGTGGGGAATGCGATTAAATTTACCGATGAAGGGGGAATTACCATCAGCGCCGAAGTCATCCGCAAGAAAGTCCATTTTCAAGGACAGGAGTTTCCTGGACATGTGAAGGTGCGGGTAGCTGATACTGGGATTGGCGTTTCCTTGGATAAGCAAGACAAACTCTTCCAATCCTTCAGCCAGGTACATGGTGGACTCAATCGTCCTTATGGGGGAACCGGGTTAGGGTTAGCGATTTCCCAGAAGCTGGTGGAAACCATGGGCGGTGTCGTACATTTCTTCAGCATGGGAGAAAACTTAGGTTCAACCGTGACATTTACCGTACCCCTCTATCAAGAACCCGTGATGGTGTCTCGCACGGATTGAGACCTCATAAGCACTAAAGTCAGTCTTAGACGTAACATCTATTGTTCCAGACGTAGCCGGCTACGTCTGGAACTTTGCCAAAGGACGCTAGGATTAACGTAGTTGTGCTGTCAAACTAGGTGAACTATGTCTCAAACACTATCTCCCCCCTTGGCATTAACCTCAGAAAACGTCGAAGCCGTCCTCGATGAATTGCGTCCTTACCTGATGGCGGATGGCGGTAACGTTGATTTAGTTGAAATCGACGGTCCGATTGTGAAGCTGCGGCTACAAGGCGCTTGTGGGTCTTGTCCCAGTTCTGCCATGACCCTGAAAATGGGGATTGAGCGCCGCTTACGGGAATTTATCCCGGAAGTTGTGGAAGTTGAACAAGTCATTTGACACTCCCCACGCATAAATGCGGGGGATTCTTGCATCTAGTTACTCGCTCCTTTTAGGAGCGAGTCATTCATCAAGTTAGGGGCTGTGCCAAGCAGCCCATTCTCTGTAGCAGATGAAGCCATTACAGCAGCATCCCTGTGTAGCTCCAGACAACAAGAAAACCCTTGCGGTGATAGATAAGCTTGACGCTACCTTTGTCCACATTTGCGCGTCGAACTTGCTCTAAAACTGGCTGCCAATGAGACGAGGCAACAACTATAGGTACTCGTTTATCCCCAGCAATAGTGGGAAAACTCAAACTATAGGTATTGCCTCACTTGGACAGTTTCCAGTTCTGTTTGTTGATTTCAGGAGGTAAACATTTATAGTGCTTAACCTTCCGACTCGTAGCCGAAATGGTATGTCGAATTGTTTGATTAGCAAGCGTTTTTAGTTGAGCGTTAAGGGTTTGCAGCAGTAGCCCGAATACCTAGATTTACCTATAATTTGTCGTTACTGACTTGACCACAATAGCCTTGGAGTATAAGCGCCCCATTGTTGTCGAAAAACTTGATTTTACCGATAAGAAAAAACGGTTGCGTGAGCTAAATGCAAAGACACGCCGTATGTTGAGTAACTTTGCTTACTCTAAATTTCTTCAACTTCTATTAGCTAGATGCTTCAAACTGGGTATCCAGGTTATTGAGGTCAATCCTGCCTACAGTAGTTGGATTGCATTGATTAAGTTCATGTCGATGTATGGCATGAATAGTGCCACAGCCGCTGCTTTCGTGTTAGCTCGGCGTGGAATGTTTTTATCAGAAAGACTGCCAGCCAGAACCGCCTACCAAGAAACGGAATCTTTGAAGCACGTCTGGTCACATTGGCGGTTAGTGGCGAAACGAGTCAAAGGTTCGTCTCGCCACTCCTTCTATCAGCCTAGACTAACAGTCTACTCCAGGTTACGCTCAGTACGGAGCTCTTAATCACGGGATGAACCGCCATCGGCTGCTGTCAATTCCTTCGGGGAGCTTGGAGAGGTCGGTGAGAATCCGACGGGAAGTCGTTAGTACCGCATGACGGCGTATCTTGCATAGTTTTGCATAGATATTTTTTAGCGGTTAAGAGTTATAAAGGGAGAGAATTCCTTTGTTCACATATCAACTCGATACCCTTAACGTTTATTATTAGCGATGAGCCATCCATTGTACGTTGCCTTTATCTGGCATCAGCATCAACCCCTCTATAAAAGTCGCAACAACCTGTCCGGGTCAAATGGACGATATCGCCTCCCTTGGGTGCGGCTACATGGGACGAAAGATTATCTGGATTTAGTGCTATTGTTAGAGCGCTATCCCAAGTTACACCAGACGGTCAACTTGGTGCCGTCGCTGATTTTGCAGTTAGAAGATTATATGGCGGGAACAGCCTTTGATCCCTATCTGGAGTTAGCCCTGACGCCGAGTGAGCAACTCAAGCCAGACCAACGACAGTTTATCGTTGAGCATTTTTTTGATGCCCATCACCGTACCTTGATTGACCCCCATCCTCGATATGCCGAGTTATACCAGATGCGGCAAGAACATGGGAAAACCTGGTGTGTGGATCATTGGACGCATCAGGATTACAGCGATTTACTAGCATGGCACAACTTGGCGTGGATTGACCCGATATTCTGGGATGACCCAGAAATTGCGGCTTGGTTAGAGAAAGGACGAAACTTTACATTAAGCGATCGCCAGCGGATTTATTCTAAACAACGAGATATCCTCAAGCGGATTATTCCTCAGCATCGCAAAATGCAAGAGGCGGGTCAGCTAGAGGTGACAACAACCCCTTATACTCACCCGATTTTACCCTTACTCGCCGATACCCATTCCGGGCGGGTAGCGATTCCGGAGATGACATTACCCCTACAGCACTTCCGGTGGGAAGAAGACATTCCCCGCCACCTAGAAAAAGCGTGGCAGATGTATGAAGAACGATTTGGGCGTACACCACGGGGGTTGTGGCCCTCAGAACAGTCGGTGAGTCCAGTGATTCTACCCTATATTGCTGAGGCGGGATTTGAGTGGATTTGTTCCGATGAGGCGGTATTGGGGTGGACAGTGCAGCACTTTTTCCACCGGGATGAAGCCGGAACCCTAATGGAACCCACATTGTTATATCGCCCCTATCGCTTAGAGACACCCCAGGGGAACTTGGCAGTTGTCTTTCGCGATCACCGCTTATCTGATTTAATTGGCTTTACTTATGGGTCAATGGAACCCCATCAGGCGTCAACGGATTTTGTCAGTCACTTAGAAGCCATTTCTCGTTCCATCCACCGCCATCAGCAGCAGGGAGAGACTGGGTTAGATCAACCTTGGCTAGTAACGATTGCTTTGGATGGGGAGAATTGTTGGGAATTTTACCAAAAAGATGGGATTCCTTTCCTCACCTCACTGTATGAAAAACTCTCGGCGCATCCTCAGATAAAATTGGTCACGGTGTCGGAATTTCTGGATCAGTTTCCCCCCACCGCCACACTTCCAGCAGATCGACTCCATAGTGGATCATGGGTAGATGGTAGTTTTAGCACTTGGATTGGTGATCCAGTTAAGAATCGGGCGTGGGATTTACTCACTCAAGCGCGGCAGACTTTAGCCAATCATCCCGAAGCTACACCGGAAAACAATCCTGAAGTCTGGGAAGCTTTATATGCGGCTGAAGGATCAGATTGGTTTTGGTGGTTTGGCGAGGGTCATTCATCGAACCAAGATGCTATTTTTGACCAGTTATTCCGAGAACATTTGAGTGGGATTTATGAGGCATTAAATGAACCGATTCCTGCCAGTCTTAAGC
The DNA here is from genome assembly GCF_046565525.1 of Coleofasciculus sp. Classification (NCBI taxonomy): domain Bacteria; kingdom Bacillati; phylum Cyanobacteriota; class Cyanophyceae; order Coleofasciculales; family Coleofasciculaceae; genus Coleofasciculus; species Coleofasciculus sp. The sequence continues at coordinate 27,223 of NZ_JBKHUP010000013.1, forward strand.
AACCCCTGGACACCTACGAATCGAAAGGCGATCACCGACCGGAAACGTTTATTCATCCGGTGATTGATGGCTTTGGAGATGAGCAAGATTGGGATAAAGCAGGTCGCATAGAAGTTGGTGGCGCACGGGGAACGATGCACCGCAGCAGTGTGATTCAGCGGTTATGGTATGGTTTGGATCACCTTAATTTTTACCTGCGATTGGATTTCCAGGCAGGGATTAAAATTGGTCAGGATATTCCTCCGGAATTGCATTTATTATGGTTTTATCCGAATCGAACGGTTAACAATAGTCCAGCACCTTTAGCCGAGGTTCCCGATACTGCCCCGGTGAACTATTTGTTTCACCACCACTTAGGGATTAATTTGTTAGCCGGTTCGACTTGGTTAGAAGAAGCCGCAGACTATTATCAATGGCATCCCCGCACCAGTCGCGCCCAAGTTGCGTTTAAGCAATGTTTAGAGGTGGCTGTACCCTGGGCAGATTTGCATGTTGAACCGGATTATCTGCTACAGTTGGTGATGGTTTCTGCTGATAATGGCATTTTCCGCAGTTATATCCCAGAGAATAACTTGGTGGGGTTACAGGTGCCGTAAATGGGTTGATTGTTCATTGTTCATTGTTCATGGTTTTTGTGGCTATGAATGATGAACAATTTAACCAATTGATGAGGAAAGGAGAATTTGAAGGATGACGGATTTCCGAAAATTGAAAGAATGGAACAAAGCCCATGAGTTAACGGTTGACGTTTATCAGGTGACTAAAGGGTTTCCAGAAGAGGAATTACTGGGGTTAACTCAACAGATTCGTCTGGCTTGTGCGGCAATTCCGATTAAAATTGCTCAGGGGTGCGATCGCGAGGAGGCGGAGGACAGACTCAGCTTCCTGCGGCTGGCGCGGGATTCGGCGATTGAGGTGGAGTATTATCTGCTACTGTGTTATGAGTTGGAATTGCTGAGTGCTATAGACTATGACCGTTTAGTCAGTGGGGTGGTTGAGGTGAAAGAACTATTGGAGTCTTTTATCCAAAAATTATAGGGGAATTTTTGATAGTGGAGTTTTATCAAGAACACTGATAGTCAGGGCGGGTTTATTCACTTAGGGGTCTCAATACCAGATAAGAGTAAAACCCGCCCCTACAAATCACCTGGTTATGCGCCATTGTTTATTTTAATATGTTGATATGATTTATACTTTAAAATCAGCACCTCCGGCTCCATGCCTCAGTAGTTGCATCTCTGTGACTAATCTTTGTGGATCAATCTCTAGTACTGCAATCATACCCTTGAACACAGCATCCACAGCTTTTATATCTTGGCGATTACTCCTAATGTCCCAGTCTGATTCCGAGAGTTTTTCCCAACCCATTCCGCAGGACAAAGCTAACCTAGTCGCAGCTAATTGAGTCCAGGATTGGTCATGATTAAACCATGATTTTGCAATAGTTCCAATATCTCAGTACGCCAACCTGTTGCCGCAAATGCCTCAAAGACGCGATCGCGATCGCCAGCGCGAACAAAAATGTCCAGATCTTTGGTATGGCGGGCGATTCCGGTGTAATGCTCAAACCCATAGGCACCACCCACCAAAAAGGGTATTCCAGCTCCCTGGAGCGTTTTCAGAGCTTTTGTATAGAATTCCTGGGTTTTTGGAGCAAGATCATCCAAACTGGGTATATTTGATGACATATCATATCAACTGAATGCATATTTTTTGGGTTAATTAATCTATCTTGTACTCCACTTTAAGTGCGTAACCTCAATCTAAAGACATTACTTTGAGCCGCCTAGTGAGTGTATAAACTGCTACCTCAGACGTATGAAAATGAACCTACTCCTGGGCGATTATAGACCTGAGATGTGTCTCCCTCTCAGTTGCCGATGAAGCCGTGTGTCCAGAGGGGAAGGGTATGCATCTTAGAGCGTGATGGAGAAAAAAATGGCGATCGCAAACAAGACGGTGCGTATAGCAGCAGTTGGAGATATTCACTGTGGCAAAAACTCTCAGGGAACCTTAAAGCCGTTGTTTGAGGAAATTAATGATAGCGCCGATATACTCTTATTGTGCGGAGACCTGACTGAGTATGGTTTACCCGAAGAAGCCCAGATTCTCACCGAAGAACTAAACATGGTCAAGATACCTATCCTTGCTGTACTCGGTAATCACGACTATGAATCCCAACAGCCTGATCAGCTCCAAAAGATCCTTTCTGATGCTGGCATTATCCTGCTAGATGGGGAAACCTGCGAGATTCAGGGTATTGGTTTTGCTGGTGTTAAAGGTTTCGCGGGTGGTTTTGGTCGGAGAACTCTAGAACCTTGGGGTGAAGCGGCGATTAAACACTTCGTTCATGAAGCAGTAGAGGAAGCCCTGAAGCTGGAATCAGCCTTAGCTCGACTACGAACTCAACAGCGTGTCGTCTTACTCCATTATTCCCCCATCTCAATGACTGTTAAAGGTGAACCCCCAGAGATTTTTCCCTTTCTGGGTTCCAGCCGATTGGAGGAACCGTTGAATCGTTACCCCGTCTCTGTGGTCTTCCATGGACATGCCCACTATGGTAGTCCTGAAGGTCGCACGAGTAAAGACATCCCTGTCTATAACGTCGCTATGCCACTTTTGCGGCAAACATTCCCCGATCGCCCGCCGTTCCGTATAGTAGAACTCCCGATAGCCGCGCACGCAGCTACATGAGGGACAAAAGAGTTAGAAGTTAAAACTTTTGTTCACTTGATTGAAGAACTCAGCAAGCTTACCCTCATCTAATTTGCCATTCGTGCGAACCCCATTACAAACATCCACACCAAAGGGTTTAACCGCTTGAATCGCATCTTTGACATTCTCCGGAGTCAGTCCACCCGCGAGGAAAACTGGCACGTTGACTAACTCCCGGATGCGTCGGCTAATTGTCCAATCATGAACTCGCCCGGTTCTACCCAGTTCTTTCTCTGATAACATGGGATTCCCCGAATCGAGGAGCAATGCTGAAACATGGGGTGCAACTGCCAAAGCTTCCTCGATCGCGGCTTCGCTGGTGACATAAATCGCTTGGACAATGGCAATTCCTGGTAACGCCTGACGTAAATCATCATGGCTTCCCCATTGCAGGCGATCGCACATCTGAATCGTGTTGACGCCTAAGCGTCGTTGCTGGGCAATAATCGCGATGGTATCAAATTTACTGGTGAGTAGAAATGAACAGACACCCGGAGGTATCCTAGCGGCGACTTGGGCAATCAATCCTTCAGACACCATACCCGATCCACTGGGCATCTCGGATACTAAGCCTATGGCACAAGCGCCATAACAAATGGCGAGATTGGCTTCGTCAACACTACCGATGCAGCAAATTTTAACTCTGGGTCGGATTGTGGGTTCCATCAAATTCCGAAGAAAAACGTTCTCATACAAAGGCTTCAGGAGAGGGCGAGCCGACCGTCTGTAGGGGCGGGTTTTACCGATACCATGTAAGAAAAAACTGGTAACTTATGTAAACCCGCCCTGTTTCTGGTGTTGTTAATTAGGCTAAGCGGGTTGCCCCTACCTTGTCGATGATAACTCTATTCGAGGAACAATTAATTTTAACTGGAGGATTGATCAACCCATTGGAAAAATAACTTGCTCTGTTGAACACCTTGATTAACACCATAGCTGGTGATGGTTAGCGATCGCAGGTGGTCAAATAAAGGTTGACCAATGAGTTCCACCACCCGCACAATGGGAAGCTGACGCTCAAGCAAGGGTTGACTCTCTAACCAGTTGATATAGAGATACCCATCATTTTGAGTCGGTAAGGCTGCGATCGCGTTCTGGAAGCTGGGATTGTGCAGTAGCGAATCCTTCACCCCATTAAGCGCCGCGTCCATTGCTTCAATTGAAGTGGCAAACACTTCGTAGTCTCCCACCGTGGTGTGAACGCCCTGAACTTGGGCTTGTAAACTTAACAACCCATCTTGGCGATTCTTCAGGGCTTTTGCCGTAACCAACTTCGTCCACGCTGTAATTGTGCGATCGGCAAACGGCAGTTCTCCGACATTTAATCCCTGCTGCTGAGCCACTATATCCAAATGCTCAATCCCATCAATTGCCTGATCATTTTTACCCGTTTGTGTCACAAAAATCCAGTCGGGATTCGGTTGATCCGGTCGAGGGAACCAGGATAGGGCATAGTCCCCTTCCACCCAACTGAAAATCTCTTCTGGCAATTGAATCCCCCAACGAGACTTGAACTGGGCAATCCCTTGGTTGAGTAAGCTGCTGAGATTCTCATCGGCTTCGAGTCGGGTGGATAGTTGTCTCCAGAATTGGTTTAAATCAACCCCAGCAATTGCCAAAGCACTTTGGGCGGGAATGTACTCGAGGGCATCAACAGGCTGAGACAGGGCTGGGGTAATCGGTTCTGGACTCGATTTTGACCGGGGAATAGCCGTTTGTGCCAACAGCCCCTGAGGAGTTAGGGACAGAGTAAGGGCTAAACTTTTAGACGCCTCAAACGACTCGCGATCGGGAATCGGTTGATTAGAAATCCAGGCGGCTAGGGCGGGTAAATTCACCAGGCTGAATCCAATTCGCGGTTCTGTCAAACTTTGCAGCAGTTGTTGATAATCAGGATCTTCTGCCAAACTCAAATCAGCAACTTGTACCGTATTAATCGCATTCCGCAATACCTTGGGGTGATTGGCATATAGCACAAAGCGATCGCCCACGATCGCACTGGTTAAGATGTCCGGGATGGGACGAGATTCTGTATCGTCTGCAACCTTTTTCCCACCGGGACTAGATGGCTGATAAATCAGGTTGACTCCTTGATAGGATTCAACGACTAAATCGGCTGAGTCAGCCGTCATGCGTCGGGAATAAACCTGTTCCTGGGCGGCTTGGGGTTCATTGGTGGTAAAGATGAGTAAGTATCCCGGTTGTGCCGCATTTTCGGGATTGCGGTCAACATCTAAGGAGGTTACAGCCAGAGTCAGTTCATCATCAATCCAGGGTTGAATGTCCCGTTGATAGTCCAGCCCCAAATTTGCCAGCAGACTGTTTTCCAGTTGTTGGAACTGTGCGATCGCACGTCCTCGCTTCTGGGGCTCAACCACCACTTGCTGCAACGCTGCTAAGCGATCGGGATTCACGAGTAACGATATCATCGCGGGGGCTTGTTTCGGCACGAAAATCGCCGCCGTGGGATTTTTTACCTCCCGTTCCTGCAATAGAGTTAGGGGGCTGTGGGCGTTGACCCAGAACCAGCTACCTCCAGCGAGTAATAGCAACATTATCACACCGGCTGCCAAGGCATAAAAAAACGAGCGTAGTTTCATGGTCATTTGTCCTTCGTCTTATGTCCTTCGTCATTCGTCTTATGTCCTTCGTCATACTCGCTTCCCGACAAGAAGCTACGTCTTATGTCCTTTGTTGAAGGTGACTTGCACTCTAATCGGGGCGGGCGCGAGTGATATCAGGGTGACAACCTTCCCGTTAATGGTAAAACCCGCCCCTACACGCTCTCCCTCTGCTCCCTCTGCTCCCTCTGCTCCCCCTGCTCCCCCTGCTCCCTCTGCTCCCTCTGCTCCCCCTGCTCCCCCTGCTCCCTCTGCTCCCTCTGCTCCCCCATCTCCCCCATCTCCCCCACACCCTTTGCCAATCTTAAAAAGACCGCCTTTCATCCCAACCCCCTGAAGGGGTTGGGATGAAAGGCGGGTAAAAATATATAGAAGGTTCGATGCCTTCTATTTTTACAAATCACTTCCCAAGGCATTGCTCAGTAATGTATCTGTTGATCACTTCAGCCGACATAGAGCCGACTGTTCCAACGTAATAGGCTGAAGTCCACAAGCTGTCCTTCCCACAGGCTTTTTTGAGATGAGGGAATTTTTCTCTCAAAAAGCGAGAAGAGTAACCTTTGAGTATATTAGCAATATTGGCTGGACTGAAACGAGGAGGAGCAGAAACAAAAACATGAACATGATCAATGTCTGTTTCTATTGCTAGTAGAGTTAGTTCGTTACGGTCACAAGCCTCTTGTATCAGTTGCTTGACGCAGTCCGCTACTTCTGGTACTAATATCTTTCTCCTGTACTTAGGAATCCATACCAAGTGGTAAGCGATGGAGTAGTGAGTCCATCGCGTTTTCCCTGTCTGGAACTTTGTTGCTGTATATGAGCTTTTCATGCTACAATTTTACCATGCAAACTACCAATGTTTACAGGCTTCCATTTCTTTCTATCGAGGTATTCCAGCGATTGCAAGCCAGTCAACAAGAGTCGGCAAAGGTCTGGAACACCTGCAAGGACTTGCACAGAACATGCAGGGTCTCACATTTGGAATGGTTGAGTCTAACAGACCTCCAAAAACACACCAAAGGAAAGTTTGAGTTACACTCTCAATCTATTCAGTTGGTCTGTCGCGCTTTTATCGGCAATATTGACAGTACAAAGTCCAATCGCCAACAGGGATTAAAAAATATTAAATACCCATGGCGGGACAAAAAATTCTACCCCGCTCATTGGCATGGTCAAGCGGTTAAACACCAAAAAGGTAAAACCGTTCTATCAATGGGAAAGGGAAGAAAGCCGATTGTTCTACCGATTGAAATCGACCCGTACTGCACTATCGCTAAATTAGTTTGGAGTCGAGGATTTGAGCTTCATGTTTCACACAACGTAGAAGTATCCCCTCAAGTCAAAAGTGATGTGACAGCCGCTATCGACTTGGGCGAAATTCATCTAGCCACGGTTGTGACAAGTTCCGGTGAAGGACTAATCGTTACAGGTCGAGGCATCCGTTCACTCAAGCGGCATCGCCATAAGCAGTTACGTCAGATTGTCAAAAAGCAGTCTCGTTGCAAAAAGGGTTCCAGACGCTGGCAGAAATTGCAACGAGCCAAAAACAAATTGTTGCTTAGAACTGAGCGCCGAATTAAAGATCTCCGTCATAAAGCCACCACCTCTGTTGTGAGCTTTCTCAAAGCTCAAGGTGTTTCCCAGGTCTATATCGGGAATCCAGATGGCGTTAGAAGAAAAAATAGTGGGCGTAAGCACAATCAGCGAATGGCTGGATGGGAATACGGCACTGATATTGATTACCTGACCTATAAGTGCAAGATTGCTGGTATCAAAGCTAGCGATGGCAACGAGAGAGGCTCAAGTAGCACTTGCCCCGAATGTGGACACCGCCATAAACCTCGTTCCCGTAATTGGAAATGCCCTAAGTGTAAATTTACGGATCACAGGGATCTAGTAGGTGCTGTCAATATTCACCACATCGGATTTGGCAAAAAAATAGTGATGCCAACTCGCATCACGTATCTACGACCTGGTATCACCAGGAGTAGTAGTAGCGGCGACACCCGCCATAGTTGTCTAACTTTAGACTTAGGCTCAGCCACCTGTATTTCAGGATCTTCCACGGAAGATAGGTCAACCCTTAGTTTTGGTTAGAAGCCTACCCCCTTGCCATCGGGTGGGAGTGTCACGGATATCGGTATTCTGGTATGTATTATTTTCCTTGTACCCGTTATGTCAGCTCAATCCTTTGGTCAACCCATTCCCCAAGTCAATGTTGAGGAACTCGCGCAGCGGATCAGCCAATCCCCACAAGGACTCCAGCTTATCGACGTGCGTGAACCCCAAGAAGTCGCGATCGCGCATATTCAGGGGTTTGATGTTCTACCCTTGAGCGAATTTGCCCAATGGTCCGACCAAATCCACAGCCGCTTTGAAGCTGATGCTGAAACCTTGGTGATATGTCACCACGGTATCCGTTCGGCTCAAATGTGCCAGTGGTTAGCGGATCAGGGGTTTACCAATGTCAAAAATGTCGCGGGCGGAATTGATGCCTATTCCGCAATAGTCGATCCTACCATCCCTCGCTACTAGCAGTCGATCATGGCAAGCTACAGAATCCCAGGTTCTTCTGTTATCTTAAAATCAATACCCTTTAAGACGGCATTCATCCTATTGGGAAAGTCCGTCCCTTCAAACGTCAGTTTAGCGGCGTTGGCGATTTAACCTATCTCTAGGGATATCTTGGAGAAAAGTTTCTCCATAAATTGCCATGACCATGATGATTTTAAATGATTCTGGGGAAAATCTGATTACGTTCGGCTTTTTTTCAAATGTCTGTACACGTCAGTCTTAATCATCGGCAACAACATATTCTTTGGGCAACTATCCGTCATTACATTGCGACGGCGGAACCTGTGGGTTCCAAAGCTTTAGCCCAGGAGTATGATTTGAGTGTTAGCCCTGCTACAATTCGCTCTTGCATGAGTGTGCTAGAAAAATCTGGCTTACTCTATCAACCTCATACCTCGGCGGGACGAGTTCCCTCGGATTCAGGATATCGCATTTATGTGGATCACCTGATTCAACCATCCAATACGTTGGGACGTCACGCTGAGACATTATTGGCAGATCATTTGAAGGGTGACGATTTCAACTTTGAAGCTTTGCTACGCGATGCAGGGCAAATTCTCTCGACTCTAAGTGGGTATATTACCCTGATCACCTTACCTCAAACCCAAACGACACGATTGCGCCATTTGCAATTAGTATCTGTCACACCAGGGCGGGTAATGTTGATTGTGGTGACTGATGCCTATCAAACCCAATCCATTGTTATGGAATTGTCCTCGGTATCGCCGGATGATCAAGCCGATGCAGCGAATGTTGAGCAAGAGTTACAAATATTATCCAACTTTTTAAGTAGTAAGCTGCGGGGACGATCTCTAGGTGAACTGGTGAACTTAAATTGGAGTGAACTTGACCGCGAATTTGTCCAGTATGCCGATTTCTTGAAGAAGGTATTGGCAGAATTGACTCGCCGGATGAAAACATCGGTAGCCACGCCGATTTTAGTTCGGGGGATTGCTGAGTTATTGCGTCAGCCGGAATTTGCTGAATTGCAACAAGTTCAAATGTTGCTTCATCTGTTGGAAGAAGAACAGCAGCAACTTTGGCCCCTAATCTTTGAACTTCCTGATAGTGTAAGTTCTAGGCGGCGGGCAAAAGTGCGAATTGGTTCAGAGAATCCTTTGGAACCCATGCAAACCTGTACGTTGGTTAGTGCGACTTATGAACAGGATAATCTGCCTGTGGGTAGTGTGGGAATTCTCGGACCTACTCGGATGCTTTATGAAAACGCCATCGCTCTTGTGGAAGCCACGGCTGATTATCTGACGGAGGCGTTGAGTCAGGTGGCTTAGTCATTTGTCATTTGTCATTCGTTCTTTGTGATATAGCTATCGTAATCAAGGTGAGGACTTTCGTGACGGCTGATCGGGTATCTTTGAACATAAAACCTTTTCTTCGCTTTTGAATATCTTGCTGATCTAAGTTGACCGCAGGATTGGCTAAAAAGCTTAATTCAGTCCGCGTAGGCGGACGAAAGTTTGTGTAGCAGCGATTTCAATCGCCGTGGCAAAAAGAGGGTAACAAAGGTTTGATATGACATACACCCGTAGAGATTACCCTAATCCGAGCAAGATTGCTCCAATCTCTTAATCTTCTCTACATCTTGGGGTTCACCTGGCGGTACAGTTCTCTCATCCATAAAATACATCTCAAAACTCTCCAATTCCTTACCGCCTTCATGGGTAGCATTCCAAGTTCGACAGAGATACTTGCCATAATAAGGATAAAGCTTTTGACCAATCGCTCGATTTAAATTGATGAAATAAACCCGCCATTGCTGATTCCCATAAATAGCCTTTAGCTGCTTAGGAGTTGGCTTTTCCCAATTCACCGCACCCCCACCGAGAAGAACATCGATTTCACTGCCATTTTTAAGTTTACCTTCAATCACATGCCAACCATCATCTAGAGGCGGTGACGGAGCAAAAATACTCCACGACTGATCCAATCGCGTCAAACGACTCAGGGGATCAATGCGCTGAAATGTCCTGCGATTCAAAAACTTATGCGTCGCACTAATCCAATCATCTTTCTCAACCGGTCTTCGGGAAAAGGTTTGAGCAGCAAAACTCCGAAGATTCCAAATAAATGTAAACATCAGTAAAACTAATGCGATCGTATTCAGCAGCCGTGAAGGACGTACCTCAATCGGGCGAAACTTTAGCGGCTTAGTCAACATCCCAGCCGTGCGTCGATTGGTGGCTATTGTCTCATAAAACTTTGTCCCTGCTGCCATTACTGGACGCCATCTCAACATCCTAGCCAAGAACCCAAATAACGGCGACAGACTAACCACATAGGCGATAGCTTCAAACTTAAAATGCCGATTTTCTTGCCAATCCACAACCACCCAGGAATTTTGGGCTTCCATATCCGCACATATAGACGCATCATCTTGAGCCATTAGTAACGGAGTTCTCGGCAAAATTAAGACCGTGCGAATCAGGTGGACAACCTTCTTGCAAAAGCCACAATCGGCATCATAATAAATCCTTAACCCCCGACGTTTATCGGTATTCAACCGCTTAGCCAGTCCATCCCAAACCGGACTCGGAAGCAACGCCAGCCACGTCGCCATACTTAGAAATGATAAAACGCCCAGTTCAAAACTTAACTCAAATCCAATATGTAACAGAATAAACGAAACAATCGCCACGCAACGGAAAAAGCTATTCCGGAAGGGAATAAATATCATCAACGGTCCGATCCATTCAAACCAGAGGGCGCTGAATGTAATTGCTTTTAACAAGAGTGGCGGAAAGCCCAGTAAAAATAGACCAAATCCCGATACATACTGATCGAAACTTAAGGAATAATAAACCGCATCGCCTTGGGGCCACCAAATTTCACTCTGGGTTTTATATGCCGCCGACCACATATAAATAAAGCAGAGTTGTACCATCAAGGCAAACGTCGCACCAGAGACAACCCGCTTGGGTAATGGTTGGGTTGATGTATTCAGCGCACTATCCACCGAATAAGAAGCACCCAAAGGTAAAAACATAGCCCAAAATAGGATAGCTCTGAGCACATCATCGGCGGCAAAAATTAAAGCCGGATTGCGGTGTTGCAGAGAGATAACCAACGCCCACGTCGCAATTGTTGCTAGCCGGGTGCGATATCCTACTAACATCGCCAAAGCGATAAAAAACGCCAATAAAAAAAGTACCCCTTGGACAAAGGGCTGACCGCTAATTAAATGAATTGACCAGTACCAGGGATTGCGTAATTCGTCAATTAGTGCGCTGCGCGGGAGTATCCCATAATCCGTATAATGAGCATTTAAGCCTTTAACCCGGCTGATTAAATCCCAAATCACCATCAACGCCAGACCGATGCGAAAAACTGCCAGCGATCGCAGGTCAAGCCCAAACACTTCCTCTATCTTAGAGGCTAAAGGACGTTTAGTTTTTTCTTTATCACCAACCATAATAAAATAAACCTTCTTTTGTATCGAGAAAACCCGTTCAGCAATTGAAACAGTTTAATCAGACATCAAATGCTCCATTCACATTTCAATTAAACTTAGCCAGATGAATTCCGAACACTTCCCCTTGTCTGATTTAACTTACTTTGCTTGGGTGCGGTCTTTCTTAACAAAGGGTTCTAATCCTTCAGCCAGTTCTCTCGCTCTAATTTTCCGACTGTCCGGTAAAAGGTGGTGGTGCGTATCCGCAAACAAACTCGAATCGCTTTTTAGGTTAAAGGTTTCTTGATCATAGGCGATTACAGGGGCAATTTTTTCTAGCTCTGCGGCAATCTTTCTCATATTCGCGATCGACTCTTGCTCCGTACTACCATAGACCCAAGGTAAGGACAACACTAAAGTAGCGCCTTTGGCTTCCACCTGCTCCCGAAATTTAGTGATTCGGTCTATGGCATGATCAGAAATTGGTTGCTTAATTCTCCATTTCCACCACTCACCCTTGCGGACTTTTGTCACTATGGGGTCTCCTCGGTTAGTAAAGGGATCGGAGTAATATCCCGTCATTTCGCCTTTTTCGATTAGGTCTATTGTCGATTTCGTCAGTCCTCGTAGAGTCGGTGTTCCCACCAGTAATATGTTTTCAGCGAGCTGCTGAGGCGGAACATCACCCAAACCTGGTCGTCCAATGGCAATGCCAAAGGGTACTGACCGTTCCAGCAACCCATCATCATCTAAGAGAATTAAATCTTCAGGAATCAGCAGGACAATATCTCCAGGACGCACTTCCTTTAAAATGCTCGGCAGGATCACATTTAGACCCACGGGTCCATCTAATCCTAGGTTGAACACCGGAATACCCAGTTCCGCTTCTATCGCCGCCGCACTCGTGGCATAATTCGCTCCTGAACCCCCCACAATCAACACTCGGGTTGGTGCTTGTACCTGTTCGGCGACTGCCATCTTGTGTTCATACATTTTTCGCAGGAAGCTTAATTCACCACCATGGTGGACGTTATAAATGTAACCTAGTGACCAGGCGACACCCGCCGTAATTAACCAAGATCCGAGCTTAAAAGGTTGCCACATAAAATTAATACTATATAACTATACAACCGTTAATTGTAAAGGTTAGGTGAAAGATACGCCATCAACTTGCTGGAGTATTTTACGTTTTGTAAATAAATATGAGTATAATCCTCTCAAAAGTACCAGGGTTGTCAAGCTGTATTGGTCAAAAAACAATGGTTTTCCTAGAATAAACGAAATTTTGGGTGGTTGTCACAGATTTTTAAATAAATGTAAAATAAATGGCAGCCATTGCAAATCACGACGTTGCCAAGGAACTCAGTTATATAATGAGCAAGTTGTTGCTTGACGCCACGTCGCCTAAACGACTCTGCTAGAGACAACGTTCGGGTTGATGATTAATCGCCACCATACACACTCATGAAAATCAAGCTTGAGCCGATTCCTCTAGGGATTATTGTCATTGGAGTTTTATTTTCACTCTATTTACAATTTCAAATTCCCGAAGGTACGTATTTTAGCGGCGATGCTGCGCTCAAATCCTTACTAGCACAGCAGTTAAGTACGGGTGAATGGCGTTTTGATCTGTGGCAACCCACAGAAGCCTGGGTGCGAAATCTTTGGCAGGATGGGCTCTATCCCTATGCACCACCGTTTGTCTACAACATAGCGGGGCGCTATTACATTACCTTTCCCTTTACGTTTCCCCTAATCACCGCACCATTTTATGCACTTTTTGGCTTCAGAGGTCTTTATCTCGTCCCGTTAGTTGCCACTTGGGCAATCTGGGGTACTTTCTATCTTACCTGTAAACGTTTAAAGGTTAGTGCATTTCATACCTCAATTGCCTTAATTAGCCTGATCTTTGCCTCGCACTTAACCCTGTATAGTGCCATGTATTGGGAGCATAGCCTTGCCGTTGCGCTTTGCTTTGCAGGTATGGCAATGCTGCTAATGATGGGATATCCTTCGGGTTTATCGAAACCCAGTGCTTTAGTCAGTGGCGGTTTAATCGGTTTATCGGCTTGGTTTAGACCCGAATTTTTGTCTATGGTGGCGACGTTATCCGCTTTGGTGATTATTGCCGCCTTGGCTAAGAGGAACTTTTTGAATTTATTTAATAAGTTTAATTTAAAGTCTATCCATTATTTAGCCAAAAACAAGGAAACTTTTATCGCTAGCATGTTCGTGGCAGTCAGCCTATTTTTTGTCGCTAACAAACTGGTTTACGGTCTTTTTCTGGGGATGCATGCTGTAGAAATCGTCGAGGAGTTCTCTTGGACTCGCCGCCTTGCCGAGGCTTGGGGCAATTTCCAGGAACTCAGTGTCGTCGGATTTGAGTACTTCCCGATCGCCTTTTTTCCGCTACTTTACTTGCTCTTGTATGGCTTGAAGAGACTAGAAGCTAAACTGAACCTGAAAATCGTTACTCTGGGTATAATCGGTCTATTAATTGCCGCCGCTGGGTATCTGTTTGTGACCGGAGGTGCGGCTGAGTTAAAGACAGCGATTAAGCAGTATAGTCTGCCAATCCTCATCGCGATCGCGTGGCTGTATGTGTTCAGAAAAATTGAGGTAAAATTCGATGCTAGGATAGGGGTAATTTATCTAATCTGTGTGATGTTCACCGCTGGTGCTTGTTTATTGTTAGATTCTGGCGCGGACGAGATTGCGGTTGGGGGTAAGCAGTGGGGACCGCGATACTTATTGTCTCTTATACCCCTAGTCACCTGGATAACGATAGAGGAGCTAAATTTCATCAAGGACAGATCAGGTCCCCTTTTCCGATACATCAGCATTTTTACCATCGTTGTCCTTTTAGCCATTGGCATCCACAAAAACACCTACTTAGGCACGCTGGCGTTGCAGAAGGCGCATCAAGGTGTTCCTCCCGCCACCCAACTCTTGGGAGAAACTCCAGAACGGGTGATTGCAGTGTCTCATCAATATGCTGCTCAATTGCTAGAACCCCCTCTGAGAGGCAAAAAGTTCTTTTTCCGAGCTGAAACTAGCAATGATTTGGTTAAATTAAGTAAAGTGTTAGTTGAGCAGAATCAGGATCACTTTATTTATGTATGCTATCCTTATCGAAAATGCCAGCCACCCGAAGATAGTCAGAATAATCTCCAATTCACTAAAGGTGAGCAGCGCTTTCAGATTGAATTATCTAATTTAGGTCAGTTTGGCAAATATCCCATCTACGAAGCCTCGATTAAGCAACCCTTGTAGACGAGTAATCGTTGAGCTATACTTTAAGTCTTAGTTATAGCTCCAATGTCGTCTTGATTAAACCCTACTTTGAGACCTCCAATGTTAATAAAACCTCGCAAAAAACAACTACAAGAAATTGTTCATAACCAAGAAGTATTTGCCATTATTATTACCACTGAATTTAACCAACCTGGTATTCACTTTTTTACCCCTGACAGCTTTTCGCAACAGCTAGCCTATATGAGGCATCCGGCGGGAAAAACGATCACTCCTCACATCCACAATCAAGTCCGTCGAGAAGTCTTTTACACTCAGGAAGTTCTGTTTATTAAACAAGGAAAACTCCGAGTCGATTTTTATGACGACCAGCAACAGTATTTAGAGAGTCATATCCTAGAAACTGGGGATGTCATTCTCCTGATTAAAGGAGGACATGGCTTTGAAGTTTTAGAAGAAGTAGAAATGATTGAAGTCAAGCAAGGTCCTTATGTGGGGAATGAGGACAAGACTCGTTTCCCCGGCGTTGAGAGCAAACAGGTCAAGATAACGGATTAACCAACTATGGGAGAAGCAATTCCGGTCAATGAACCTCTGTTAGACGGCAAAGAAAAGCAATATCTCAATGAATGTATAGACACCGGATGGATTTCGTCTGAAGGACCATTTGTCAAGCAATTTGAAGCCGAATTTGCCACTCGTGTGGAACGAAAACATGGCATAGCCGTGAGTAATGGTTCCATGGCTCTAGACGCGGCTATCGTTGCTCTGGGAATTGGTGCAGGGGATGAAGTCATTTTGCCCACATTCACGATTATCTCCTGTGCCGCTGCAATTGTGAGGGCGGGGGCGATTCCAGTGGTTGTGGACAGTAACCCCCACACCTGGAATATGGATGTCCAGCAGGTAGAAGCAAAGATTACCCCCAAAACCAAAGCCATTATGGTTGTCCACATCTACGGATTACCCGTAGATATGGACGCCATCCAAGCTTTAGCCCAAAACTATGGACTATTTGTGATTGAAGATGCGGCTGAAATGCATGGTCAAACCTATAAGGGGAAACCTTGTGGCAGTTTAGGTGATATTAGTACGTTTAGCTTTTATCCCAACAAACACATTACCACAGGTGAAGGGGGAATGATTGTCACCGATGACGACAACCTAGCTCAACGCTGTCGTTCTCTGCGAAATCTGTGTTTTCAACCCCAGCAGCGTTTTGTCCATGAAGACTTAGGCTGGAACCTACGCATGACAAACTTACAAGCCGCCGTTGGACTGGCTCAATTAGAGCGGTTGGATGAATTTGTAAGTCGTAAACGCCAGATGGGACAACGTTACACAGAACTTCTTGGGAATGTAGCAGGTTTAGAGTTACCCCTTCCCCGCACCGATTATGCGGAAAACATTTACTGGGTGTATGGTGTAGTCTTAACCGATGACGTGCCTTTTGATGCGAAAGAGGCAATGAAACGATTAAGAGAGGAGAAAATTGGCAGTCGCCCATTCTTTTGGCCCATGCACGAACAGCCTGTGTTTCATAAGATGGGACTGTTCAAAGAGGAGTCTTACCCCGTCGCTGAACGTTTAGCCCGCCGAGGCTTTTATCTTCCCAGTGGTATGGCGTTAACCCCCGAACAGATAGAACGAGTCGCTGCCACTGTTAAAGAGATTTTGCTAGAAGCGGGGCAATAACACAGAACCAGGCTCGTGACATACTCCTACACCAACCTGGATACAGGTGGTTGTGCTAGGCTTCGCAACCAATCCGGCTATTGCTTAGGAGGCGTTGCGCTTTAAGAACCCCAAGACTCCCGACAGCAACCACTAAGTTAAGGATTTTTTCCGGGAAAGCTGCCAGATGGTTGACACATATTTGCGTCCTTTGACTAAGTAATCCCACAAGTTTAGACCCGTTTTGCTCTCGCCTGCTGTACGAGGTACGCAGATGTAAGGGATTTCAACGAGTCGGTAGTCCAGTCGTTTGGCACGGTATAACAAATCGATGCAGTATTCACCATAACCCCCGCGCAACTTGATGCGTTCCAATACTTCGGCGCGGGCGGCGATGAAGCCGCTGGTGTAATCATGTATCCGGCTGTATAGCATCACTCGGGCGAAGGAATTGATAATCCAACTCAGGGTGCGAGCCATTAAACCGTGAGCTCTATCTGTCCCCCCCGGAACCCACCGGGAACCAAAGGCAACATCGGCTTCGTTTTTCTGGATAGCTTGCACCAGTCGGGGTACGTCTTCAGGGGGCATGGAGAGGTCACAATCCATCCAAGTGACAATTGCAGCATTATAGGTGTGAATCGCCTCATCAATGCCACGCTGGATAGCCGAGGTTAGACCTTTTTCACCAATACGCCGGACTAAGGCAACCCCTACCGCGTTGCCATCCTCTGGTGAAGTAGAGGAAATAGGATAGCGATCGGCAAACTGTTCTACAATCTCCCAGGTGCCATCAGGGGAGTTGTCATCAATCACAAGCACCAGGTAGGGGGCTGCGTTACTCGCCAGAAGGCGCTCAATCAGCGCACTGATATTGTCCTGCTCGTTGTAAGTCGGCAAGACTGTACAAACTAGTTGATTGGGTGATGCATTTTGAACGTCGGACATTTATCCTCTCCAGATTAGCCGTTACCAGAGGAAAGGAGCAGCCGAGAGTAACTTTTTCCCCTTTCTTCTGTTCATAAACATACTCTGAGAGTAAATCCTTGGTCAATTTATAAGTCTGATTTAAAATCCAATGCAGTATTTAGACACTGATTCTCTATATTATCCTGGATCAGAACCCTATAAATAACTATCACGCCCTCGTCAATTCCAAATCCTGCGCCACCAGCGATTCGGTTTAGTCCCAGGAAAATCAATTTTCTGGCGAATATCCCCAATTTGCCATCCCGTCAGCTTGGCTAACGTCTGCGCCTCCTGTTCAAATCGTTGATTCAAAGAGCGTTTATACTCATCAGCGGCGGGACAATTCATTTCCCCGGTGTAAGGATGTCGCAGTACATATCGACCTTGAAAATTTTGCCGACTTCCCGTTTCTTGGAACATTAAATCTTCAGGAAATGTATCACGAGTGTAGCGGACGTGTAAACGGCTAATAAACACATTATTGGGCGCATTCCCATTCAACCAAAACACACCCGCTTGCTCTAATTCCTCCCGAGTTAAAGGGTCAGCCGCACAGGGATCGCACCATCCCATATCCCAGGCATATTCTAGAAATGCCACTTTTTTCCTTTCTTGCTCATACGCCGTCTGAAACATATCCTTATAGAACTGAGCAAACTCATCCTTAACAAAAACAGGAAGTTCGGCATTAGACGGGATTTGCACAGTGCGATAATTAGTAACTTCTGCTTGACCGTTGGGGGATAAAATATACACAATTAAATCTTGCTCAGTTGTGGCATTAATCATCCCCAAACGAATCGGCAACATAAAACGCGGCGATTCATACGCCATCTGTAAAGGGCGGAGTAATTGAGAACCCCCAGCTGCAAATTCTTTCAGATTAACTTTCGCCACAAAAAACTTCATATCTTGGCGAATATAAGGTTGCAGTAGCCGACTAGCACCACGAGGGATGCGATAATCATTACGCCTCAGCCAGGTTTCCAACCCATCCGATTCTTTGGCACTAAGAATTAAAATATCGTATTCGCCAACCGAAAAACGAGATTCTATCGTAACGCCTAAAGCACTCTCTCCCCGATTTCCCCCATACTCGTCTGCTGATGCTGCCCCTCTCAATACAGCTTCCGGCTGAAATACGGGCATCGGTATACAGGGATTCGGATCAAAATATTCCACCAATCGCGGCGCACTAAACCCATCCAGTCGTTCGATAATCTTCGGGTTTGCTACCTGTACCTGTTCTTGTTCTAGAACCACAGGAACAGGCACAACCAAGGCAAAATCCTTAACATCTCCTTGATAGTCATTCGCCATCGTCAAAATCGTGCGATCGCTATCCCGTGCGATAATCACTTGAGAGGCTTGGTTGTAAAGCTTTGTATCCGCTTTCGCCACATAAAATCCACAAAAAGCCAAGGCTTTTGGCGCAAATATCATAATGGCAAAAACTGCCAAGAATAACGCAAGTAATACCTGTACTAGCTTTTTCATTATTTCCTCATTGGGACAAAGAATTTATTAACCTGGGTGTTTGTTGAATTTCCCTCCTCACCCATCACCGTGAAACCTCCAAACAAATCGCGGTGATGACCAAATCCAATCTAAAATCAGGGTTAGGGGAGAAAGGGCAAATAACGCCCAGAAAACCGCCGTAGACATAAAGAAATGATTCCGCAGAATAAAGGTTAAAATCGCAATACTGACAGCCCAGAGTAAACGACTCACCCTAGCATTGGGAATGGAGCGGGGATCAGTTAACATAAACAGGGCAAACAATAAGAACGAGCCACTCATCAACCGATGCGCCCATACATCCCAGGTCCAGCCCAACCAAAGATTGCGAAAGGCTTCGAGTAAAGCATAAGCGCTGAAAAAAGCCGCCGTTGTATCCCAACGCCCCACCCGTTTTAAAATCATGCCCCCAGTCCCGACAAATAATAAGACATACCAGCCCTCCTCTCCCCACTGTCCTGGAGAAACCCAGGCATCCTTGGTAAGGATTAAAACTGAAATTATGCCAAAATTAGCCGGATTAAAAAAATGTCTGCCCTGGAATCGAAACAGAAATTTACTTAAAATCGCCAGCGCCCCCGCCAAGATCATCGTGCTGTAGTGATCGACTCGCAGGAGTAAACTTAATCCTAATGCGGTAATCATGGCACTTTTGAGGGATATTGGGGAAGTGTTGAGTGTGGACTCTTCACGGCGTTCGAGAGCATGGTTTTGAGTGAATTCCTCATCTGCCTTATTTCCCTGGGAGATAGACCAAAGCCTGATGCTGATATACTGGGTCAGCAAACAAGTCGCGATCGCAACACCAATGAACTGAGGCTGTAATGTCCAATCTCTCGTACCAATACCCAATACCAGGAAGAGTGAGAGAAACAGAATCTGATAGTCTCTGGGATCGGATTGCTGCATTTGACTACCGTGGGAAGATATCACATGCCCATGATCTCATATCCAGCATCGACATATAAAACTTGACCCGTGATCCCACTAGCGAGATCACTACATAAAAAGGCGGCTGTATTGCCAACTTCTAGCTGAGTAACCGTTCGCCGTAGGGGTGCTACCTGCTCCACATGATGAATCATATCCAAAATGCCGCCCACGGCTGAAGACGCCAGGGTGCGGATTGGACCTGCGGAAATCCCATTGACGCGAATATTACTTGGTCCTAATTCGGCGGCTAGATAACGGACACTCATCTCCAATCCAGACTTGGCGATTCCCATGACATTGTAATTGGGGATCACCTTCACACCCCCAAGATAGGTCATAGTGACGATACTTCCCCCCTCTTTCATTAAGGGTTTAGCAGCGGCGGCTAATCGGGTTAGGGAATAGGTACTAATTTCTAAGGCTGTTGTAAACCCTTGTCGCGAGGTTTGGCTAAACTCTCCGGATAAATCCTCTTTGTTGGCAAATGCAAGGCAATGGATGAGGATGTCAAGTTTGCCCCACTGCTTCTCAATCGCCTCAAAGGTGGCATCGATTTGGGCATCATCTTGGACGTTACAGGGTAAGAAGACACTGGGCTTGAGGGGTTCTACCAACTCTCCAACTTTCTTCTCAAAGCGCCCCTTGTCATCGGGTAAATAAGTGACCCCCAACTCGGCGCCAGCTTGGTGCAACTGTTGGGCTATGCCCCAGGCGATTGATCGATTGTTGGCAATCCCAGTCACCAGGGCATTCTTTCCCGTCAAATTCAGCATAGGTATCTTAATGTTTCAAGACAATAGAACAATTCGTAAAAAAATAACCGTGAGGTGCGATGTTCGTTGTATGATAACGCCAAACCGTTAACTATCAACTCAACTCGTCAGATGTCCGTTGACATCTCACTTCATTATGTAACAATTGGTACAAAAAACCTATTGGGACTCAGATTAAGTATTCTTGAATACAATATAGGGATCGTTCATTGAGCCGATTTTGGAGTCTCAAGCTTCATCGGCGACCACTTAGAAGTCAATAAGGCTTTGGCGCAAGGGTAATAGATATGGTCGTAATGCAAGATAGACCGTTGGCTGCTGTGTTCCGTCAAATCGGCGGAAGCTCATTTCCTCCCGTTGTTGAAACCTTTGAGCGGGGCAAAACTATTTTTTTTCCCGGAGATCCCGCTGAACGGGTCTACTTTTTGATCAAAGGAGCTGTGAAGCTTTCCCGGGTTTATGAAGCGGGGGAAGAAATTACAGTTGCCTTGTTGCGGGAAAATAGTGTCTTTGGGGTATTGTCCTTGATTACAGGTCACCGCTCTGATCGCTTTTACCACGCGGTGGCGTTTACCCCAGTTGAATTGCTTTCGGCTCCGATTGATCAGGTAGAGCAAGCGCTCAAGGACAACCCAGAGCTATCGATGTTGATGCTACAGGGATTGTCCTCGCGGATTTTACAGACGGAAATGATGATCGAGACATTAGCTCACCGGGATATGGGATCTCGCTTGGTCAGTTTTTTATTGATTCTCTGTCGTGACTTCGGCGTTCCTGGCAAGGATGGGATTACCATTGACCTGAAGCTTTCCCATCAAGCGATCGCGGAAGCGATTGGCTCTACACGAGTCACCGTCACTCGTCTACTGGGGGATCTGCGAACTGATCAAATGATTTCTATTCAAAAGAAAAAAATCACGGTTCACAACCCTGTGGTGCTGAGTCAGCAGTTCACCTAGACGTTATTAACCATACACTCCCGTCTGGCTCATGAGCAATCCTCCCTACATTCGTGTTGAGAGGATTTTTGAGCGCGATCGCAACGGGCAAAAGAGACTCTGGAATTGTTCGGATTGGCGCCTCTACCCCCACAGCAAACCCATAGAGCAATTTGTCCAGCAGATACAATAATGATTACATTGATGATTTCGTCTAGGGAATACTCGATTTTAGGGACGCCGCCAGACTTTAATTTTGGACTCTTGATTCTCTGAACTTTCGGTTATTCCAGCTAAGAGTTTGCCATCTGAACTAACCACCAAATCACTCATTTTTTCATGTTCTAAGGTGGCTTCTAGCTCCGCTGTTTGTAGATTCCACACCTTAATCCCTTCATCGGTACTGCCAATAATGCGATCGCGACTGAGAACAAAGGTATCATACCAAAAAGAGTTTCTCGTCGAAGACACACGTCCTTCGGCTTTCAGCATTCCCGTCGTTAAATCCCATACCCTCAAATCCGTCACGGGTTGGCGATAGTAAATTGTCACGGCTGTCTTCCCATCCCCACTGATGTGCGCCGAGTGCATATACCCAAAACCGTCAGACCATTTTTTCTGGAGGATAATTTGCTGATTAGTGAGTAAATTCCACGCCACAAGTTTGCCACCCACACCCAATTGAACCAGTGCTGTTTTGCCATTAGAACTAATCACATGAGGATGGAAACGTGGTGAGTTGTCTTCGATTGAAACAGGACCAATTTTGATTTCAGTAGACGGCGAATTGGGTAAGGTTAGTTTTAGCTGACCCGTTGCCAAATCCCAGACTTTAATTTCGGTATGACTGCGACTAATAATTGTCGTTCCGTCGGATGAAATCTCAACCCCATGGATAGTCTCAGTATGTCCCGCGAGGGTTTGAGCAGGCTGGTTAGTGGTCATATTCCAAATCCGAACCATGCGATCGCCACTACCACTAACAACTACTTTACCATTGGGCGCGATCGCAAGAGCCTGAATCACACCGGAATCACTCTGTAGTGTTTTTTTCAATACTCCAGTTGGCAAGTCCCAAACTTTAATCGCCTTATCTTTTCCACCACTGATTAGGGTTTTTCCATCAGCACTGATGACAATAGCCAAAGCAGTTGCATGTCCCGTAAAGGTACGAAAGACAGAGAAATTGCAGTAGGGAGACTCTGTTGAATTGTCATAACAAGACTTCAACACTACAGGTTGTGTGTCCCGTTTCAGTGATGGAAAAAACTCATCTAGATGCCATAAAATATTGGCAGAAACCATCACAAACAAAACTCCTCTGATTAACCAAGAGCGACGGATTCGATGACTAGAGTTTGGCGGATCAAGGGGTTCTCCCCGAACGATCTGAGTTAACTCGCGGCGACTGCGATTTGCCTCGTACCAAAACGCGCACCAGAAGGTCAATAATACAAAAATCGGTAATCCTAGAAACAGCAAGCCTTCAACTATAACCACATCTCCCGAAAAAATGCCAAAGAAAAATAGTGGGATAGTGGCGCTGTACCAGGTGAAGTACCAAAACACTAAAAACCCAATCACTAAGGGATGTAACCTCATCGTGATCCGAATCACTGTTCCCTGAGAGCCGGATTCAAATCTTCCTCGGATTGTGGGTAAAAACGAGTTGCGGTAATGAATAATTCGCCGCACCTCAAACCCATCACTGGAAATTCTTCCGGCATAAGGTGCATGGTTACGAGAAAAAGTCCAGCGAAATGTTTTGGGCGCTTCAATGTGAGCATTGAGCTTATCAATAACATCCGGCAATGGCTCGTGGGTTTTCAGAGTAAAGGTATGATAGGGTAAGAGTTGCATGGGTTGAACCCTCAAGAATCAAAGGCTTTCTTGTGACCAGAATGGGTCACAAGTTCATCCTGATTTGATGCTTCACGCTGCACCCGTTCTGGACGCCCCATACCCGTTGTCATAGCATAATGTTGGGCTAACAGTCGCAACCATAGCGCGGGATAACGATTTTCAATCCACGGTTGTAAGCGACGAATCAGATCAGTGAACCACCCTTTAAGGAATCCACTCACTATAGCATTTCGAGTAAACGTGAAGTAGCTCTTCAGCCAACGTAATAAATCCTTTGCCCCTGCCATGTCCCAAATCCAAAAAATCAGGGCAGGATTACGTCTAGCTGCTTTTAATGCCAGTCGGTTGAAGGTTAACCAATCAAAACGGTCTTTAATAAAGGTATCAGCAACCTCTGGCGGTTCATCAGCTAAAAGCCCAAAGAAAGTATTCAGCATGGCGTTAATTCGTTGGGGAGGCAAATGACGCCCAGTTGGCACCATCATACCTTTGGAAAAGAGCCAGGTGACTGCAATATTGCTTTGATGAGCGCGAATTTGGTTTAAATCTTTGGCACTCAAGAGATTATGCCGCAGGGCGGTATCGAGTAAGTCGGTTAAGCGCTCCAGATTCCGAACCAGGGAACCAAATCCGGTAAACACCAGAGGCGATTGCAGGGAAGCCGCATCCCCAATGGCAACCAGCCGATCAAACGCCACCGTGCGATCGCGACTATCTAGGCTAAAATGTCCGGGAATATAGCCGAATGTGGGTTTCTTCCACTGGAGCTTTTCCATGTCGCAGCGGCGGTATTCAGGTAAAATTGTAAAAAAGTCTTCATACATTTCTAATAAAGAGCCAGGGTTCTCAGGATGCACCTGATGGTAATGGAACAAATAGATTGTCAGTTCCTCCCCTGCTCCCGGAAACAGTTCCCAAATCAACTGCCGTCCCCGGGAGATGTCGCCGTGGCTATTAAGAACGTCTCCATAGTTAGAATCCCACACCCCAGGATCAAACCCACTGGCAATTACTGCACCGACGGTAGGGCAGACGCTATCAAACGCCCTGCCACCATTCAGTTGCCAAGCGATGGGGGAAGCGGTACCCATGGCATCGACTAAAAGCCGTCCTGTGGCTTGTCGGGGGGTTTTACTGGGCAGATGCTTTAGACTGACGACAACTTCCTCTGGAGTCATCTCCGCCCGGATAAACTCTGTCTCATCCCAGATGTCGCCGCCGGCTTTTTGTAACTTTTCTCCACATAGTTGTAACAATTTCTCTGAATTAATTGCCAGATTCAGTACAGTTGGTGTATGTAAGACAGGTGCTTTTAGATGAGGAGGGTTGTTGCCATCAAAGAATTTGTTGAAGCCATCGATATATTCTCTAGCGATCATGGCTTCAAACTCATCGGGGGTAAATAACCCCAAATCGATGAGACTCTCAAACTCAGCCCGGGAAATATTCCACTCTCGGTTCATGCGCCCAAAGGGTAAGCGTTCTACCAGTAGGACTCGATACCCCCGTTGTGCCATCACAGCGGCGTGAATGACTCCTAGGGCGCCACCGATGTAAATCAGGTCATAGGTGGACTTTGATCGGCTGCTTCCTCGAAGCTGTGTCGGTTCCTCGGTTGTCTTAAACACAACTTGTTTAGGCTGTTGTGGATATAGCACTCCTTCGCGCCATCGTTTCTCCCACCAATAGACGCGGTTGAGGTCATATTCCCCTTTGGGCATTTTTTGGAAGAAATGAACCGTCTGGGGATAGTAGGGCGCCAGCGCCTCAAAGATAGACTGTTGGGATAAATCAACCTCTGGGGGTTCAGGATAGTGGTAGGGAAACTTACCGCGTAAATCCGCAGTCAGCTTCTGGAGCAATTGCCGTTCTCCCGCGATCGCGCGATCGCAACCGCGAAAGGCTTTCAAGTACGTGGTTCGCTGCACCGACCAAACAAAAATGGAGATTTCCGGAATCGGAAGCCTTATCGGTGTAGATGAATTGGCTAAAGGCGCAGGTTCAATTTTTACCAGGATACCATCAGGGGTTATAGTTTTCTTCCCCAGCCCAAAGTGCCAGTCCTGCTGCAACCAGGTGCGAACAGCTTCGGTATCGGGGTTCGGTATTTCTACGTAGAGCAGTTCTTTCATCGGAGTGATCTGATTCGCTGAGGAATTAGGCAAGATAACGGAGGTGAGTTAAAGCAAAATACGCTACACTTCCGGATACTGATTGGTTTAATATTAGTAAAAAAAGTTTACACTCTTCTCATTTTCAGTCAATTAGGGTGCTTTTGTTAACTCGCCATGAATTATCCCATCCCAGTTAGTCCTCAAGAAATGGCGGCTCTCCGTCAAAAACCAGTGAACGAAGAATTAGTGGCAGCGGCAATTGCCGGTGTCATTCAGATTGCTCGTTCTCAGGGACAGTCCCTAGACGAGCTTACCGCCGAAGTGCTTGCAGAAGATAGTGTCTTAGATCAGGCACAACGCCGCTGGCTTAGTGATATTGTCGCCCAAGCCTGGAACATTCTGCCATCCATAGAGGCGGTAGAGAGTATTCCAGTTTCTTGAAGATGTCAAGCGGTGTCAATCATCGCTTGTCGTCAGGTTAGGCGTCAGGTTGCTCCCGCGTCCTAGCCGTCCCCTACAGAGTCTGTGCGTAAGTCCTACCCCAGGCGTCGTTTTACACTATCCGGACGGCTATTCGGGATAAAGGTAGATCCGAATAGCACACCGTTTAGGAAAAATAGTGGTGTGTCTTAGTGAAGGCATAAGGTAGAGATCTGCACTTGTTTAGGGTATCTGCTTTTTCTTATCTTGTTAACGGGTAGGTATTTGAAGCCGCGCCGCGCTAGCTAGTCTAAAGGTTGGCTCAAGGGATTTTTCTTTGTTGAGTGAAATATATCTTGATTAAAGATTTAATAAAAAATTAGCAATTGAGGGAATTATCGGGCAGCTTCAGGAATTAGCTAAGCTAGCATTAGAGTAATCTGGTTAACCCCAACGTTATGTTTAAAGCCCGCACTCTGATTAAATTCCTGATCATTTTTTTGCTGACGGTCTTTATTTTAACATTTAACTGCCTTCACTATTTTATTTTTGGAGTATTCAATATTCTCGGTCAAGACTCTCTAGCCGGAAATCAGTACAATTACGGAGAAGTTTTGCAGAAAGCGGTCTATTTTTATGATGTGCAGCGTTCCGGAAAACTCCCTGCCAATAATCGGGTGGAATGGCGGGGGGATTCAGCATTAACTGATGGTGCGGATAATGGGATTGACCTAACTGGAGGCTGGTATGATGCAGGCGATCATCTAAAATTTGGCTTTCCCATGGCAGCTTCAACCACGCTTCTGGCTTGGGGAGTCATTGAATACGAAGACGCCTATAAACAAAGTGGTCAATATAACGCCATGCTGGATAATTTGCGCTGGGTTAATGACTATTTTATTAAAGCCCATCCTGCGCCAACAGTGTTGTGGGGTCAGGTGGGTAAAGGGAGTTTAGATCATGATTGGTGGGGAGCGGCGGAGGTGATGCCGATGGAG
This sequence comes from Coleofasciculus sp., assembly GCF_046565525.1. NCBI lineage: Bacteria > Bacillati > Cyanobacteriota > Cyanophyceae > Coleofasciculales > Coleofasciculaceae > Coleofasciculus > Coleofasciculus sp. Next base: position 53,991 of record NZ_JBKHUP010000013.1, read on the forward strand.
CGTCCTTCCTATAAAATTGATGCCACTTGTTCGGGTTCGGATTTAGCAGGAGAAACCGCCGCCGCGATGGCAGCTTCGGCAATGGTTTTTCAAGAAACCGAGGCGAATTATGCCCAAAGGTTGCTAAAACATGCCCAGGAACTCTATGACTTTGCCGAGCAATATCCGGGCAACTATTCAGATTGTATTACTGAGGCGGCGGAGTATTATAAATCCAGTGGTTATACTGATGAACTGGTTTGGGGCGCTGCATGGCTTTATCGAGCAACCCAAGCGCCAGAGTATTTACAGAAAGCTGAAAGGTATTATGAGCAGTTAAGGGATCAACCCAATGCAACTCTCGCTTATAATTGGACGCATACCTGGGATGATAAATCTTATGGGAGTTATGTATTATTAGCTGAATTAACCGGGAAAAACAAGTATCGACAAGACGCAGAACGTTGGTTAGACTATTGGTGCGATCGCTGTCAGTGGAAACACGTCTCCTATACCCCAGGGGGACTGGCTTGGCTGGATGAATGGGGTTCGTTGAGATATGCGGCAAAAACGGCATTTTTAGCGTTTATTTATGGGGACTCAGTAGACTCGGCTTGGACGCGACGAAAGTATCATGCCTTTGCCGAACGGCAGATTAATTACATGTTAGGGTCTAATCCAGATCAGCGAAGTTATGTAGTCGGATTTGGCAATAACCCACCGAAACAACCCCATCATCGGACAGCACATGGTTCTTGGGCAAATAGTAAAGAAACTCCGGAAGAAACGCGGCATATTTTATATGGAGCCTTAGTTGGTGGACCGGATCAGCAGGATAATTTTATCGATGAACGGTCTAATTTTAAGATGACTGAAGTGGCGACAGATTATAATGCCGGATTTACCGGAGCCGTGGCGAAACTCTATCAGAAGTATGGGGGGAATCCATTAGCAAATTTTCCTCCAACCGAACAACGAGAGAATGAATTTTTTGTTGAGGCGCAAGGGAATCAACTCAGTGATAATTTGATGGAAGTTCAAGCCACCGTTTATAACCAATCCGCCTGGCCCGCCCGGATTATTCCTAATTTATCATTTCGGTATTTTATTGATATTAGTGAGGTAATTGAAGCCGGAGGAAACCCAAAGGATATCAAAGTCAATACCAGTCCGGAATCAGGAATAACGGTATCTGGACTCACGCCTTGGCAAAATTCACCAACGATTTACTATATCCAGGTGGATGTAGACGGAACTCAACTTTATCCTGGGGGAGAAGCGTATTATCAGAAAGATGTCCAGTTTCAGGTCAATACACCAACAGGTATCTGGACTATGAATAATGACTGGTCATACCCAGAGATGATCGAACAAGCCGGGAATGGCAAGGGCACTCATATTCCGGTTTATAATAGTGGAAAATTAATTTTTGGAATTGAACCGCCAAAGGAGGTATAAAATCAAATATAGGGGCGACTCACTTGTATAGATGAACAACTCCAGAAACAGGGCGGGTTTATATACGTTACCCGTTTTGAAGAGCATGTTATCGGTAAAACCCGCCCCTACAGACCGTCGGGTTGCCCTCTTCTCAAACCCTTGTGTCAGAACGTGTTTTTCAGGAATTAAAGGTGCGTCTACAGATTAAAATCTGTAAATAAATGGGATGGAATGATGCCATGAAAATCGATAGACGTTTTTTCCTCGGTTGGGCAATATCAATGGTTTATGGATTCTGGGCTAAAGGACAAGCGCAATCGGTAAATTTAGATAATCTAACTAAACTGTTGATTAATCAAGTCGGATATTCCCCAACCCGTCCTAAATTAGCCTTTTTACTCAATTCCCCTCATTCTGCCACGAATCCAGTCCAATTAATTAACGTCCGTAATAACCGCCCCGTATTCGAGGTGGAGTTATCAGCACCGATGCAAGATGCAGCCAGTCAGGATAATATCCAACAGGTTGATTTTACCGCATTCAACCGTCCCGGACGCTATTACCTGAAATCTGGAGATATTCAGTCTTATCCCTTTGATATTGGTCAGGATATTTATCAGGATGCCTTCAATACAATGCTGCGTTCCTACTATTTACAACGCTGCGGGGTAGCCATACGAGATTCTATCAATGGGATTGGTCATTCTCCCTGCCATTTAAATGATGGCACCTTTGCTCATACCGATGATATGCATCGGGGGGGTGAAATGAAACGCGCCCAAGGGGGTTGGCATGATGCGGGCGATTTTGGCAAATATGTAGGACCAACGGCGGTAACTGTGGGTCGTTTATTAAGTTTATATGAGCAATATCCATCGTTATTTTCTGACCGCCAATTAATGATTCCTGAAAGTGGCAATGGCAGACCCGATGTGCTGGATGAAATAAAGGTAGGATTGGATTGGATGGTGACCATGCAACGGCGTGATGGTGCGGTTTATCGGAAGCTTTCGGGGAAAGAATGGCCCCCCATGATTCTACCGAATGAAGATATCCAAACTCGCTATATTTATGGGATTTCTACACCAGAAACAGCAAAATTCGCCGCCGCGTTGGCAATGGCGGCGAGAGTGTATTCAGCCTATGATGTGTTATTGGCGAAGAATTATTTGAAAGCGGCGCAAAAAGCTTGGGAATTTTTGCAAAGTGAACCCTCTATGCGGGTGGATTGGGTTGAGGGTGATGATAGTGGTTCGGGGAAATATCTGGCTGGAGAGTGGGATACGGAAGCCTCGTTAACGACGGATAAAGATGATCGTTTTTGGGCGGCGGCGGAATTGTTGATTACGACAGGGGAGGCGAGTTTTGCTGAGTATTTAGAACAAGAGCTTCCTGAGTTGTCTTATACTTTATTTGAATGGAAAGATCCCTCAGCCTTGGGGATGGCAGATTATCTGCTGCAACCGCGTCAGCAAGGTTCAGAGAATCTGAAGGCGCAAATGAAGCAGAAGTTATTAGAACGGGCAGATCGTTTGCTGGAGACGGTGAATGGTAGTGGTTATCGCTTGGCAATTGATAAGTTTATCTGGGCGTCGAATAAGATGGTGGCGGAGGAGGGGATTACCTTGTTTTATGCCTATAAACTAACTGGAAATCAAGAGTATTTTCAGGCGGCGGTAGATCAGTTAGATTATTTGTTGGGGCGCAATCATTTTAATCTATCCTTTGTTACGACTGTGGGGTCAAATTCAGTCCGCAATGTCCATCACCGAGTTGCTGTAGCGAAAAAAACGGTGATTCCCGGGTTAATGGTAGGGGGGGCGAATGCAGAAGCCCAGGATGGAATTGCCCCGAAAGGATTGGGTCCGCTAAGTTATTTAGATGATGAGCGATCTTATGCCACGAACGAATATGCGATTGATTATAATGCCTCCGCGATCGCACTGATGGGGATGGTGATGGCGGAAGGTTCATAGTTGCGCTGTTTTCGCGATCGCATCCCGTTAATGAGGATAACACTATCACAATCCCGTAGTGCGCCCTAACCGAAAAAAACTGGGCGGTTAGAAACCGCAGCTACACGAACAAAACCCGCCTGCGCGGGTTAAAATACCCGTGCGATCGCATCCCGTTGACGAGGATAACACTATCACAATCCCTTCACCACCCATAGACCAGCACCCAAGCGCGATCGCACAATCTTTTTCTCAGTATATCAAGGACTAACTTGGGACTAACTTGGGACAAAGTGGTTAACCAGTGGGTTGGGATTGGGATAAAAAATGCATCAACGAAGCCATAGCGACTTTTCCAACAACCTCCCAGGCGCGGTTTCATTTTCCCAGTAACCTACCAAGTTAGATGGTGTAGGGTGGAACATTTTCTAATTCATAGTTTATCTAAACTTATCCATTGAGTAACGCATTAATAATCGTTGCTAGTTTCTTCAAATTCACAGGTTTGGTCATATAATAGGATACACCAGCGGCTAAACATTTTTCGCGATCGCCTGACATCGCCAGCGCCGTTATCGCAATAATTGGAATGTTAGCAGTGCGGGGGTTGGCGCGAATCTGTTGGGTGGCGCTTAACCCATCGAGTTCTGGCATCTGAATGTCCATTAAAATCAGATCAGGCTTCCGCCGTTGGCTGAGTTGTACGGCTTCTTTGCCATCTTTTGCTATGATCATTTCATAGCCGATTCCCTGTAAGTAATCGGATAAGGTTTGGGTGTTGGCTTCGTTGTCTTCAGCTAATAAAATTAAGGGAGTCGTTCGCGGCAAATTAGTGTCTTCAATGTCTGATAAACTACACCCAAACGTCGCCTTTTCCTCTGGGGAACTGATGGGATGATTTGCTGAATGAGAACGCCAAGGAAGTCTCACGGTAAAACAACTTCCTTTTCCGAGTTCACTGTCTACTGTTACCCATCCCCCATGTAATTCCACAATTCGCCGGACTAACGCCAATCCTAACCCGGTTCCCTGATGACGCCGGGATAAACTGCTATCAATTTGGACGAAGGATTGAAAGAGTTTCTCTAGATGTTCTTTAGCAATACCTATTCCGGTATCACTAACACTGATACAGAGAATATCTCCTGGGGATGTAGAGGCGTAGCCGGCTACGTCTCTACATTCCGTATCTTGATGAATTTCTACCGTAACCCGTCCCCCCTCTGGGGTAAATTTCACCGCATTACTTAATAAGTTAATTAAGACTTGCTGTAAGCGTCGTTCATCGCCCAGAATCGTCCCTAATCCTTCGGCAATATTAGCCGTCAACGTAATATTTTTATCCAAAGCGAGAGGTTTAATCAAGGTTAAACTCGCATCACACAGTTGGGTAATACTGACGGATGTCAGGTTTAACTCCAACTTCCCCGATTCAATCTTGGCTAAATCGAGAATATCATTAATTAACTCCAGTAAATGTCTACCACTTTTTTCAATCGTGGCGAGAGATTTGCGCTGCTTGTCGGTAATCTCCCCATAAACTTCTTCTTGTAAGCTTTCAGATAAACCCAGAATCGCATTTAGAGGCGTTCGCAATTCATGACTCATATTTGCCAGAAACTCGTCTTTTAACTGGGTGGCGTGGGCGAGTTCCGCATTTGTTGTCGCCAAGATATCATTATTGTGGCGCAATTGCTCGTATAATTGAGACTGTTTAATCGCGATCGCGAGTTGGGTGGCTAGGGATAGGAGTAACTCAATTTCCCAGGTTTTCCACTCTCGCGGATGGGAACATTGATGCACGATTAGTAATCCCCAGAGGATATCCTGTTGGACAATGGGGACAACCAGTTTTGCCCGGATTGCGTACTCCCCCATGAAGTCTACCATACAGGGTAAAACATCCTCGCGATCGCGATCGGCTAAAGTATACACTTTCCCCTGAACATAATTGTGATAACAGCTTCTGGGAAAGGCTTCCGCCGAAAAAATAATATTCAATAACTGGGGAAATCCTGACGCTACCCCTTCCGCAATCGCCCGTCCCCGATTATCCTCAAAAAGCTGATACACTAATACTCGGTCAGCCATCAGTAATTGTTGGACTTCTTTAACCGTTGTAGTGAGAATTGTCTCCAAGTCTAGGGATTGACGAATGCGTTGAGACATCGCACTGATTAATCGTTCCCGTTCAACCTGTTGACGCAGAGTTTCTTCAGCCTGTTTGCGCGACGTAATATCTGACGCCGTACCCAGAATCTGTTTCGGTTTCCCCTCAGATGTGCGAGTAAAAATGGTATCCCAACTATATAACCAACGCCATTGACCATTTGCATGGCGCATCCGATACTCACATTCAATAATATCCCCATCTTTCGCCTGATCAAAGCGTTGTTGCTTGAGTGACATTAAAGCTAAATCATCGGGATGCATCAGAGAGGGAAATAATCTAGATTCCATCTGCTGAATTTCTTCTGGGCTATAGCCCAAAATTTGAGCAACGGAACGGTTAATGTAGATATTTCGTTGTTCTACTAGATCATAAATATATAACACATTCGGGTTCGTATCCGCAATCCGTTGGATAAATCGCTGACTTTCTTGCAGCGCCAATTCTGCTTGTTTGCGATCGCTAATATCCCGAAAATAGACGGATAACCCTTCCTCCGAGGGATATACCCGCACTTCAAACCAGATATTATGGGGTGCATACAACTCCTCAAACGCCATCGGTTTTTGTTCCCGCGCCGCTTGGCGATAGACATCTTCAAATTTCGTTCCGATGGCGTCAGGAAATTCATCCCAGATACATCTACCAATCATGTCGGGTACGGGACGATTAATTAAGGGGGCTAAGAGGGAGTTAAAGTGGGTAAATCGCCAATTTTGATCCAGGGCAAAAAAGCCTTCAGTAATACTTTCTAATATATTATTAATCTTGCGATGAGAGTCTTGTAGGGCTAATTCCGTTTGATGGCGTTCATTAATTTCTCGGTGCAGTTGTTCCACCGTCTGTTCTAACGCCGTTGTCCGTTCTTGCACCCGCCTTTCTAGGGCTTCATTCAAGTGTTTCAGTGATTCTTCGGCTTGTTTGCGATCGCTAATATCTCGATAGGCACTTAAAAAGAAAATTTGATTATCTTGGTAAATAATTGAATTCGATACTAACAGGGTTTTCTGTCTGCCTATTTTATCTACAAACGTGGTTTCAATATTTCGCAGTTTGCGTCTGCGATTGGAATTTTTTTGCCATTGCTTCACTTGCTGATAGAGAACCGGATCAGGATAAAGTTGGAGGAGAAAATCATCACAACGATTCGCCTCCTGGCGTGTATATCCGGTAATTTGCTGCATTTGATGATTAAAGATGCGGAATTTTCCCTGACTATTACTCAGGGTAATTCCTTCGCCTACGGTATCAATCACTGTAGACAACTGTCCCGCCATAGATTGAATCGCTTGTTCGGCTTTTTTTCGTTCCGTGATATCCGTAACCGTGGTTACCCGCAAACAGCGTTCCCCTTGCTGCATGATTGGTCCAGTGGTAACCTGAATATCAATTAATTTACCATCATGACGCCGTACCTGCCATTCCCCGGAATGGTTAGGGTTAAGGAATTCGGTTAAGGGGCGTCCTAATAAATAATCATACGGATAGGCAAATAGTTGGCAAAAGGCAGGATTCACCCGAACCAGTTGCCATTGTTCATCGGTAATACATAAGCCTACTGGGGCAGATTCATAAAATAACTCTAACAGTTTTTCACTGGTTTGGGCTTTTTCCTGCGCCTGAACCCGATGGGAAATATCCAGCCATGCACCAATTATTTCTTGGGGGATTCCTTGTTCATTGCGAATTAATTTCCAATCATCTTGTAGCCAAATATACTCTCCATTTTTCTGTTTAAATCGATATTCTTGAATCGAATAGCCTTGCTGAAAAAGTTGAGCAAATCCGGTGAGGGCGGTGGGTAAGTCTTGGGGATGAATATGATTTAACCAAAAATCGGCTTGTTCCAAGATTTCCGCTGGTGTATAGCCAATCAGAGCAGTAATATTATCACTAATAAATGTGGTTGGATAGGGAGGAATAAACTGGCGACTATAAATTGCTGTGGGACTCGCGGAGAGTAAATAATGCAGTCGTTCTTGAGTCGCCTTTGCCAATTTTTCTGCCTTTTGTCGTTCAGCGAGTTCCGTTTGCAATTGGGCAAAAGCATTCGCTTGTTGAATCGCGATCGCGATTTGAATGCTGAGTTGTTCTAATAAGTCCAATTCCTCGGGTTGCCATTGATGGGGGGCAGCACAGTGATGGGCGACTAATAAGCCCCAGAGTTGTTCGTTAATAATAATGGGTACGGTGAGAATAGCTTTGACTTGAAACTGTTCGAGTAATTCTAAATGGCAGGGATTTAACCCTTGATGATAGATATTATTCGCCACCTGACGCCGCCCATTCAGATAGTCAGCCCCCTTGGTTTCTTGGAAGTAACTATCGCGAATTTGTGAGCCGATAACTGGGGGGAAATCACCCACCGATTCAGCGACAATCTCTCCACTCCAATCCTCAGTGAACTGATAAACCAAGACGCGATCGCAATGGAGTAATTGCCGCACTTCCTGAACCGTGGCTTGGAAGATATCCGGCAGTTTCAGGAAGCAGCGAATCCGTTGGGCAATGGAACGTAAAATATGTTCCCGTTCTGCCTGTTTTTGTAACTGTTCAGTGCGGGATTGGACTAATTCTTCTAGCTGGGTATTGCGACTTTCTAATAAGTCAATTTTTTCCGCTTCTAACTGACCGATGACTTGCTGTAATTGGTCAATCACGCCATACATTTCCATCGGATCAAGAACTTGCAGCAACCGAGTTTGGGTGACAATTCCCAACAATTCCTCCTCGTCACCCGTGACGACTAATCGCCGTACATAGCGACGCTGCATTTCCTGATTGGCGTGCCAAAGATTATCTGTGGAACGCAGGCAAAATAGGGGTTGACTCATGACATCATTTGCCTTTAATCCACTTAGATTGACACCCAATACCTGAAACTGGACAATATCCCGTTCCGTGACAATTCCTACAGGTTTTTGTTGATTTTTTCCCGAAATCTCTTGACAAATGACCACACAACTGACTCGATGTCGTGCCATCAACTGTGCCAGTTTGAGAACTGAGGTATCGACGGTTGCTTGAATTACGGTAGTATTCATCACCTCATCTACCGTTCGTAGTTTGAGCAGATGAGATGGTTCAATGACTGAACGCAGGGTGGAAAGCGTAATTAAACCTAGCAACTGTTCCTGATCATCCACCACAGGTAGATGACGAATCTGGTATTGTTTGAGAATACCTAGGACACTAAAAACATCTCGAAACTCGCTCGACTTGAGGCGATAATCCGGGGGACTCATTACCTGGCGAATACTCACCCCCGCCAAATTTCGCCCTTGTGCAGTTAAGCGCACCACATCCCGTTCAGTAAAGATACCCATAAGCTGTGATCCTTGGATGACTAACACACAGCTAGTGGAGAGAAACAGTAAGGGATTCTCAGAGGGTTCTGGCGTCTGATCTTTATCCTGGGAACAGGAACATCCCTGCACCTGACTCATTCGCGCCAAAACCTCAACCACCGGGGTATCCAGCGTCACTGTAACCGGCTGGCGATCGAGGATATCGTTCAGTTGGGGAGAGTGGAAGCACCAAGGTTGGTTAGGGAGATGAGGAGCGGATGCCATAGGGATGCTAAACTAATAAGCTATGAGTGATTAAGTCATAAAGTCGAATGGAAGGTCGCATTAGTGACCGTTTTGGGATAAAGGTGTACTATTCCTTTTTCAGCATACTGTTTTGATTACTGTTCGTAGTTGCGATGCGAGCGCCATAAGCCAGTGGAGCGCTGAGGACTGGCGTGATACAGCTAAAATAGTTCTTGTTGGAAACGTGGAAAAGCCTAACTCCCCAGCCCCCTTAAGAGCCTATGGCTTACTCACATCTTTCTGGGCTCAATACGTTTTTCTCTATATCTATGACGTAGAAAGCCGCTTTTGAGATGGTGATCGCTAAAACGATTATGGGATAAGGCTTTAGCCTTGCTGTAGTATATCTACACTGGGGAGACTTCCTTCTAAGATTGCTACTGCGCCGAAAATCAAAAATAACACTCCCCCTAACGCCGTCACCCAACGTTCAGAAATTCGTCCTGCAATTAATCGTCCACCGATTACCGCAATCGCCGTGCAAATCCCATGACCTAAAATTGCCCCTAAAGTAACGCCAATCGGTTGATAGGAGGCGGCTAAGGCGATGGTGCTAATTTGGGTGCGATCGCCCCACTCCGCCAGAAAGGTCATGGTAAAGGCTTGCAGTACAATAGCGAGATTGGCAGAACGTGACTTATCTTTTGCTGAACGTGCGATCGCGCCATCCGGATTCTGCTTGGCGACTTCCATCGCCGCTTCCTTTGCCCCTGTATTTTCAGCTTGAGCTGGCATTTGACTGGCATCATACAACAGCTTAAAGCCAAATCCTAAAAATAAAGCAATTTCCCCATAATGAATATAATATTGAGGGAGCAACGACACCACCTGTCCCAATAACACGGATAGTAGTGTCATCGCGGCTAACGCCCCTAGGACTCCTAAAAAGACCAGCCGCCGCGAATGGCGCATGGACAAGATTACGCCGATAAAAAACGTCTTATCCCCTAACTCAGAAATCGTAATCAGTAATAATCCGGCGGTAAATGCGGCTAACATTCTCTCAAGCTCCTTAACTAATATACCGCTGATAGAGCTTGATGAGAAAAGGCAGACCTCACCAAGCTCACATCAACTTGTGAACTTAGTGAAAGTCTCGCTACCAAGGGACTAGAAAAAAGTGCAGCTCGTGATTCTGGAGATTTAACTGACATTACACTTCAGTCCCTTGTCACCTGAACCAGGCTCATCGCCAGTATGTTGATTCAGGTGTCCTGGTAATATTTGACCAGGAGCTACTCCCTTTCATTATTTTTTAAGATAGCATAATTTATTTTTTTTATCGAGTATTCTCAGAGATTCAATTCAGAAGCTATTTTCCATATCTGTTCATTTTTCATTCATATTGATTTCATCTTTTAAAGTAAGGAGTCTGACAAAATTCCTTACTATACCGTAGGGTGGGCATTGCCCACCAGCCAAAATCTCTTAACTTTATCCATCAGGATTATTTGTTATAATATGGAGTTTTATCCATCATCCAGATTCCCGTTCCCCAGAGAGTAAGTCGGTAGATAACTCTCTTCCAGAAGGATAATGGAGCTACTCAACGGCTCAGGGCAAGCTCATCAATCAAGTTTTTCAATCGTAGAGATAGACACAGGCAACATCCGTCTATACCTGATCAGCTTGACTAAATTTTCAGTATCAGTTGTAGCAAATTTAGGTTCAAAGTCCTGGACAATGATTCTCCAAAAACCAATTGACGAATCTTGCCGAAACCTGCAAGCTTGAAAAGAACTGACAATCCGTCTATAAACAGTAAGGGATAGCTAACCGTTAATTAGGGAGCATTCTAAAGAAAACCTAAAGAAGACGCGGGTACAGCTAATGTCATGTCAGACGAATGCTGCTGAGAACGCTGACATTAGCTGATATTAGTATGCTCCCCTTTGAAGCTGTACCCCATGGCTTTCATCGGCATACTCAGTAAAAATTAACCAAAAGGAGAATTTCATGGCACCTATCAAAGTCGGCATTAATGGATTTGGTCGCATCGGACGCCTAGTTTTCCGGGCTGGACTAGCAAACCCCAATATCGAGTTTTGCTGCATTAACGACCTAGTTCCGCCAGAGAGTATCGCCTATTTGTTAAAGTACGACTCAACCCATGGTCGTTTCAACGGTAAGGTAGAAGCCAAACCCGACGCCATTGTCGTCAACGATAAGGTAATCCCCTGCGTCTCAATCAAGAATCCAGAAGAACTACCGTGGGGTAAATATGGCGCTGAGTATGTGGTTGAGTCCACGGGTCTATTTACCGATTATGCTGGTGCATCCAAGCACCTCACCGCAGGGGCGAAGCGAGTCGTCATCTCAGCTCCCACTAAAGAAAAAGACCCCGAAAAAGTCCCCACCCTCTTGATGGGTGTGAATCACAAAAGCTACGATCCCGACAAGCATACTGTCGTATCCAACGCCAGTTGCACCACAAACTGCCTCGCTCCCATTGCCAAAGTCATTCAAGACAACTTCGGTTTGGCAGAAGGTTTGATGACCACCGTTCACGCCATGACCGCAACCCAACCCACTGTAGACGGACCGAGTAAGAAAGACTTGCGGGGTGGACGCAGTGCGACTCAAAACATTATCCCCGCCTCTACAGGTGCAGCCAAAGCCGTCACTTTGGTTCTACCCGAACTCAAAGGCAAACTTACCGGCATGGCATTCCGTGTACCGACTCCCGATGTCTCGGTAGTTGACCTCACCTTCCGTACCGACAAAGCCACCAGCTATCAAGAAATCTGTGACGCGATGAAGAAAGCCTCGGAAGGGGAACTAAAAGGGATTCTGGGATATACGGACGACTCCGTTGTTTCCACAGACTTCACCACCGATCCCCGTTCTAGCATCTTTGATGCTGGAGCAGGTATGGAACTCAACTCCAACTTCTTCAAAGTCGTGGCTTGGTATGACAACGAGTGGGGCTATTCTAATCGCATGATTGACCTAATCCTGTCCATGGCAGCCCAAGGGTAAGTAGCGGTAGAACATCCTGGACAAAATCTATCTTGGGTAGGGGTACAGCAAAGACAAAAGCTTGCTTTAACTTGCGGTGGGGGATTGGGGGGCATGGGTCCTAGATAAGTGGCGCAGGGCAGCAATGTCTAACAGCGATGTTGGAAGCCCACACCAAATCAAAGATTATGGTGTGGGAGGATGTCACTCAAACCAAGTTGCTACCCCCAACAAGGGCGGGTGTGAGTAAAGTTATCGGACATCGACAAAACTTTGCTCTGTTAAACCCGCCCCTGTCCCCCTGTTGACAATTGTTTGACAATTCCGAAACTGATTCCGTAAAATCGTATTTTTTTATAGCGCGGTCGAAGACAACCAACCGGGTTGTCTTTACAATTTTTATAGCCAGATTAAGGATACAGTGGGATGACAGAACCTTTTGCGGATGTCTTTTGGTTGACCTCGGTGAATCGGCATCAGTTATTATATGTCAATGGGGCGGCTGAGCAGATATGGGGTCACACTCCTGAACAATTATTGACTCATCCGGGAGGGTATCTACAGTGTATCCTCAATGGGATTGAGCCCAGGGATCGAGAGCGAGTGGCGGCGGCTTGGACTCAACAACCCGCGAGTGAAGTGCCGCAAGAGTATCGAATTGTCAAATATGATGGCTCAATCCGATGGGTGCGATCGCGCTCTTTTATTATCCCTAATCCCTGGGGGGAAAGCCAAACAGGTGTTCCTCAAGTTCTCCTCGCCACGATTACCGAAGATATTACCGAAGACAAACAGATTGCAGACACGCTCAATCAACGGGAACAGGAATTTCGAGTCCTACTGGATCATTCTCCGGATATCGTCGCTCGCTTTGATCGCAATCTGCGTCATGTCTACGTCAATCCAGTCATTGAACAGGAAACAGGTATACCCTATCAGGACTTTCTGGGGAAAACCCACCGGGAATTAGGATTACCAGAATCTGTTATCCCAGTATGGGAGGAATCCTTACAAACTGTGTTCCACAAGGGTGAGGAAAATGAGAGTGAATTCAGTTTCTTGACCCCCCATGGACAACGGTATTACCAATCGCGTCTGGTGCCCGAATTTGCCCCGGATGGTTCCGTCGAATTCGTCCTCAGCGTTTGCCGCGATATTACCGAAATTCAGCAGGCTCAACAAGCTGTGCGTGACAGTGAAGCGCGTTTCCGCACCGTATTTGAGTTGGCGCCGATTGGGATGGCGATCGCGAATGCTCAAGGGCGGGTCATGCATACTAATTGGGCGCTGCAAGATCTACTCGGCTACAGCGCTGATCAATTATTAAATAAATCATTCCATCTGTTTATCCATGCCGATGATCTGACAGAGTGCTATCAAAACTTACAGAAACTGATCACTGGGGAAATTACTCACCTGAACGCCGAAAAACGCTATATTCACAAGCAAGGTCATCTGGTTTGGGTAAATGTGTCGGTGTCAGCTGTTCGTGGCGCTAATGGCTTCTCGGAGTACACGATTGCTCTGATTCAAGATATTAGCGATCGCAAACAAGCTGAATTTCTCCTGCAACAGGCTCATCTCCAATTGGAACAACGAGTTAGCGAACGAACCGCCGAATTAGAACAAGCGAATATCCGCCTCCAGCAAGAAATTACTCACCGTCAGACGATAGAGATACAATTACAACAAGCCAAGGAGCAACTGCAAGCGGTTTTGGATGCGGTGCCAGGGTGCGTCTCCTGGATGAATCGCCAAGGACAATACCTGGGAGTTAATCAGTATTTGGCAGACATGTTCAACCTGTCGCCGATAAATTTTGTCGGTCAACCCCTCGGCTTTCTCAACAATAATCCGACCTTTGTCAGCTATATCGAGCAGTTTATAGAGAGTTCGGCTCAAACTGACCAAAATATTCTTGAAATTAATATTAAGGGTTCCCGTAGATACCACCTGATTGCTGCTCAAAAATACCAGCAAGGAACAAATATTGTTTGTGTGGGAATTGATGTCACTCAAAGTCAAAAATCTCAGCAAGAATTACAAAATCAAAAAGATTTTTTGCAAACAATTATTGACACAAATCCGAATTTAATTCATGTTAAAGACAAAATGGGAAATTATATCTTAGCAAATCGCATGTTTGCCGAGCATTGGGGTATTCCGGTAGAGGAATTGCTGGGAAAAACAACAGCAAAACTCCATAATAACGCGGCAGATGTAGAACGCTTCCTCGCTGAAGACCAAGAGATATTGACGACCTTACAGCCGAAGTTAATTCCCGAAGAATTTTCCTGGAATCACAGGGGTGAAATGCGGTGGTATCAAACCATTAAAACTCCCTTAGTTTCTCCAGATGGACAGGTAAATCAAGTTCTCGGTGTGAGTACAGATATCACTGCCCGTAAACTAGCAGAGGAACTCTTACAGCAAAGTGAAGCCCGCTTACGTCTTGCCCTAGATGCTGCACAGATGGCAAAGTGGGATTGGAATTTGCAAACCGGAACCATTACTTGGTCTCATCGCCTCGAACAACTCTATGGATTGGCATTTGATAGTCCAGAAATTCCCTACGAAAATTTTTTAGAAAAGGTTCACCCAGAAGATAAAGAACTGGTTAAAAAAAATATGCAAAATGCAATTAAAACGGGGGAGGATTATGATATTGAATACCGGATTATTTGGCCCGATCAGATTGTGCGTTGGATTCAAAGCAAAGGTCAGATTATTTATGACAAAACAGGTCAGCCTATCTGGACAATTGGACTAAATCTGGATGTGACAGAACGTAAGCTCGCCGAAGAACAGCTACGCCAACGTGAAGAGCAATTACGTTTAGCCCTAGATGCGGCTCGTATGGGATTCTGGGATAGAAATCTGGAGACGGAACAAATTACCTGTTCCTATCATCTGCAACACCTGTATGGGTTAGACGCCAAAACTACGCAGATTAGCTACGAAACGTTCCTGGAAATGGTTCATCCCGAAGATCGCGATCGCGTCAACCAGGCGGATCGACGAGCGATTGATCAGCAGGAAGATTGCTATGATATTGAATTTCGCATTCTCAGAAACGAGGATAACCTGCGTTGGGTGGAAAGCAAATCTCAGGTATTTTACGATGAAGCGGGTCAGCCTGTACGGGTGATGGGAATTAATCTGGATATCACGGAGCGCAAGCAAGCTGAAATCCAAATTCAAGCCTCTCTGCGAGAAAAAGAAGTCTTGCTTCAGGAAATTCACCATCGAGTTAAAAATAATTTGCAGGTGATTTCGAGTCTGTTGGATTTACAATCTCAGTACATTACCGATCCAACGACAGTGGAGTTATTCCAGGAAAGTCAGAATCGGGTTAAGTCAATGGCGCTGGTTCATGAAAAATTATATCAATCTCAAGATTTTGCCCGGATTAACTTTGCCGAGTACATAGAGAATCTGACCAGTTATTTGTTTCAAATTTATATTGTCGAATCCAAACAAGTGAATTTAGAATTTTATATCCATGAGGTTAACTTAACCATTGATACAGCCATTCCCTGTGGTTTGATTATTAGTGAATTAGTCTCCAACGCTCTCAAATATGCGTTTCCGGATGACAGAGAAGGGACGATTGAGGTATTTCTTACCGCAGAATCTGGTGATCGATGTCACCTAACGGTCAAAGATAATGGCGTAGGATTTCCACCAAACCTTGAATTTGCTAAACCTAAATCATTAGGATTACAACTCATTAATGTTCTGACTGAACAATTGGAGGGTGATCTAAGCTTTAACCTGGAAAAGGGAACAGAAGTTAATATTACTTTTCCCATTGGAAGTTGTAATTATAGCAATCGCCATAGCGGTTAGGACGCATCATTTTGTATTTTCAACTAAACAAATGATCAAAGCCAAAATTTTAGTCATTGAAGATGAGAGGGTTGTCGCTCTCAGTATTCAAAATCGACTAGAAGCCCTCGGATATATCATAACCGCCAATGTGATATCCGCCGAAGTTGCGCTTACTAGAATCCGGCAAAACCCTCCAGACTTAGTGCTGATGGATATCCAGCTCAAAGGCGAGATGGATGGAATTGAAGCGGCTGCTCAAATGCGCCAACAGTTCCAACTACCAATAGTATATTTGAGTGCCTATAATGATGAGGAGACTCTGGAGCGAGCTAAATTCACAGAACCTTATGGTTACTTGCTCAAGCCCTTTGAATCCAAAGATTTAGCGACCACGATTGAAGTAGCGCTCTACAAGCATAAAATGGAGCAACAGCTTCTGGAGCGAGAGCAAAGTATAAACTCAAGCCCCAAAATTTAAACCAGTAGATTTAGGTGATTCCGTTTCATTGTACTTTAGCGTAAAATCGAAACATAAGTACACACTTAGAACCAACATGCAACAGGGGCATCTGTCAACGATGGAAAGTAGAAGCACTCAAAGTCAGCCAGATATGAAAAAACCCGAAATGCAAATGAGACGGATTACCAGTTATCAGGCACTGTGGAGACCCCTAGACAATAAAGGTCACTTTTGGTTTACCTATTTTGATGGCGATAGAGAACGCACGGAAGATTTAGATGCAGACAATTTCCGAATCATGCTCGATATTTTAGATACAGATAAGCCGATTTTCGGCGATCACTCCACATCGGCTGTTGCCGTACATTGGCCCGATAACGATATCCAGACTGGAGCCTGGGCGTAATTGGAACAGATATAGGCAAGATGGGGGAGGTGGGGAAGATGGGGAAGGTGGGATGAAACGAATTACCAGCTATCAGGCATTGTGGAAATCTCTGGAAAACAAAGGTCACTTTTGGTTTACCTATGCAGATGGTGAGCAAGAACGCACCGTTGATTTAGATGCCAAAAACTTCCAGATGATTCTGGAAATGCTGGGAACCCAGAAGCCAATTTTCGCCGATCGCACCATCTCAACTGTGGCATTACACGGGGCAGTTCCCCAGAAACGCCTAGAGGTTCCGCTTAACGATGTTACGTTGTGTAAACCTCCCTCAAACCCTTCCCCATGACAAAGGACATAGAGCCAATGACGATCCTCACCGTTGACGTTAACCCATGCTGACCTACTGATTGGACTTGATCTAACACAATTGTTAAGAAGTTTCATCAATGTTGCCTTTCCCCTCAATAATGATATAAGGAGAATTTTTTGGGAGAGGTTATTATGGCTTACGTATGCGAGATAGGCACGGGCCAAAGAGTTTACCTCGATAATCAAGGAACACAGACAATTGTCACCACTTTCAGTGGTAGTCCCGGACAGCAGCAACAAGCCAGTAACGGGTTTCAAACGGGAAACTGGACATCACCGCCGGAGATATTCCGCACGCCTAACGGTGTGGTGTTAAAGATTTCGACAGCGCAAGGTGACCATTTTATCCAAGTGCAAGGAAGCAGCATGGGCGTAATCAGTGGAACTCCGTCTGTTAGTAGTTCCCAACAAATGCAAGTGCAGCAAGTCGATAGCACACCCGCTTCATCCATGCCTTCGATGCAGCCGATGCAGCCGATGGAACCGATGAAGCCGATGGAACCGATGAAGCCGATGAATATGGGAGACATGCAAATGAACATGAACCCCATGGAAATGCGGATGGGCAATATGGAGATGCGGATGGGATCACCGAAGTCCTCTTCGTCTCCGGCTCAAAGCAGCAAACGCTTTTGCCCTCAATGCGGCTCATCCCTGACTCCTAGTGCTCGCTTTTGTTCAAGTTGCGGACATCAGCTCAATTAAATCTGATAGTGGACACTCTACTACCATTTTTCCGTAATCATGCAACGAATACACCCTCCGGGCTATCGCCAGGGGGGTCGGATATGGCGCAACATCATGGAAAATTGGTATAACGTGACGATGGCTAAAAGTCCTGTATAGTAGCGGCAAGGAGGTGATGCAAATGTTCTGTCTAACCTACGAGTACAAGCTTAAGCCAACCTCTAACCAAATAGTCATTTTTGAAGATTGGTTAGAGCAAAATCGCCGTGTATACAACTACGCATTAGCTGAACGTAAAGATTGGTTTCGTTCTCGTTCGTGCCGGATAGACGCTTGCTCCCTTCCCTGTGAATACATCATCCCGGCTGATGTACCCCGTCCGACCTATAACCGTCAAGCGGTAGCTTTAACTGCCTATCGCCAAACAAGGGAAAACCTGCAACAAGTCCACTCACAAGTCCTACAACAGACACTTAAACGGTTAGAGCAGGCATTCGTCAGTATGTGGGAAGGTGGGCATGGGTTTCCACGCTTTAAAAAGGTCGGTAAAATGCATTCCTTTGTGTTTCCTCAGTTAGGGAAAGACCCTATCCAAGGAAACACAATTAAGCTACCCAAAATTGGGTTAGTCCGTTTCCGGCAATCGCGCCCTATAGCTGATGGCGCAACCATTAAACAAGCCCGTGTAGTTAAGCGTGCGTCCGGTTGGTACGTTATGCTCACTTTGCAGTGGAATGTGTCTGTACCAGAGATTCTTCCCCACGGAGAACCCATTGGGATTGATGTTGGAATAAGTCATTTTGTCGCTGTGTCTAATGGGCAATTATTTCCTAATCCGCAACCGTTTAAACGCCTCGAACGCCAGCTTAAATTGCTGCAACAGAGGGTTAGTCGGAAACGGCTAGGTTCAAATAATTGGCGCAAGGCACAAGCTAAGGTCAGTAGACTGCATGAACGAATTGCCAATGTTCGTAAACAGTATCACTGGAAATTAGCTCATAACCTTTGTGATTGGGCGGGGATGATATTTGCTGAGGACTTAAACCTAAAAGCCTTAGCCAAGGGAATGCTAGCTAAGCATTGTCTAGACGCGGGTTGGGGTCAATTCCTTAATATTCTTCCCCAGTGCTGTTTTAAGCGGGGTGTTTATTTCCAAAAAGTAGACGCCAAAAAGACATCGCAAATATGCCCAAATTGCTTAACACAAACGGGCAAAAAACCATTGTCACAGCGCGTTCATTCATGCCCAGAATGTGGCTACACAATCGACCGGGATGTAGCCGCAGCACAGATAGTCTGTATTCGTGGACTTGCAGCCGTGGGACACACGGTCAAGATGCTTTCCGAGGGTAAATTCATTGGAATCCCTGCGACGAAAGAATCACCGTCCTTTTAGGGTGGTGATTGTCAACAATCTGCTTTCACTAACATCCTCCCAGATCAGAAATTGCATTAAATCATAAATTATCAATTATTAATTATCAATTATCAATTTCCTATTTCCTATTTCCAGACCAATGACAAAAGGATGACCAATGTCCATCAAAGTTAACCTAAATCATCAGCTTGCCTATCACTTCGAGCGCCCCGTTATTCTTGGTCCCCACACCCTAGGATTGCGTCCATCACCTCACTGTCGCACACCTATTCAAAGTTATTCTCTAACCATCCAGCCTCAAGAGCATAGCTTGACCTGGCAAAATGATCCCTACGGGAACAGCCTAGCCCGGTTGAATTTTCCTAAGCCTACCGATACTCTCGCTATTGAAGTCGATATTATTGCCCAACTGCAACCCATTAACCCCTTCAATTTCTTGGTGGAACAGTATGCTGAACGCTATCCCTTTAACTATGATCCCCAGCTACAAAAAGAACTGAGTCCTTTTCGAGAAATCAGCGAATCGGAAAAACTCTTATCAGCTTGGGTAGAAACGAATCGAAAAACTGATATCTATATTACGGAATTTTTAGGAACACTTAATCAACAGCTTGCCCAGGATATTTCTCATACCATTCGCTTAGAAGCCGGGATTCAATCCTGTGAAGAAACCCTGACAAAAAAAGTCGGTTCCTGTCGCGATACCGCCTGGTTACTGGTGCAAATCTTGCGGCATTATGGTTTAGCGGCGCGATTTGTTTCCGGTTATCTGATTCAACTCAAAGAAGACAACCCCCCTATAGATGGACCTCAAGGTATCGAAGCCGATTGTGCCGATTTTCACGCTTGGGCACAAGTGTATCTTCCTGGTGCCGGTTGGATTGGTTTAGATCCCACATCAGGTTACTTGGCGGCGGAAGGACATATTCCCCTTGTCTGTACTCCCAACCCAGAAGCGGCGTCTCCAGTGAGGGGAACCAGTGAATCTTGCCAGTCTCGATTGGAGTTTGCTGTAACGGTGTCGCGCCATGAGAACATCGCCAGCCCCAGTCAACCCTATACGGAAACCCAATGGCAAGAGATTGATACCTTAGGGAAAGCTGTAGAGGAAACGCTACAAGGTGCAGGTGTGGGCTTAACCATGGGAGGTGAACCCACTTTTGTTTCCATTGACGATTTTGAATCTCCCCAATGGCAAATTGCTGCCCTCGGTGATGAGAAACGGAAAATTGCCGGACAGTTACTCAAACGCTTAGAAGCCCGGTTTTCTAAGGGAGGTGGATTATTACATTATGGTTTAGGGAAATGGTATCCCGGCGAGATTTTACCCCGTTGGGCATTGGGATGCTATTGGCGCAGTGATGGTATTCCTATTTGGCGGAATCCAGAGTGGTATGCAGAGGAAGGGAAGAATTACAGTCATACACAAAAGCACGGAGAGTCTTTTATTCAGGCGTTAGCGAAGCATCTGGGTGTTAATCCAACCTGTATTATTCCAGCTTATGAAAATGAAGGGGACATCGGTGGGTATGTTTTACCGATATTACCAGTATTAAAAGATGAGCAATTGTATTGGACTACCTGTCATTGGCGATTCCCGGATGAGACGTTGAATCTTCTGGTTGGCGACTCCCCCGCCGGGTTCCGTTTACCCCTGAACTCCATAGATTGGTCTGAGGAATTGGTACAGGAAGGAATTGTACCCTTGGACGCTAACCCAGCCATACCAAGTCCTGAATTTATTGATTCGCCCGATAATGCGATTCGTATTGCTTTAAGTGTAGAAGCTCGGCAAGGAATTCTGCATATCTTTCTACCGCCTCTGACTTCAGCGCGAAGTTTCTTAGATTTAATCACCGCGATTGAACAGACAGCCGAAAAGGTCAAAACCCCGGTGTTAATTGAAGGCTATACGCCTCCCGGTAATGCGGGAATTGAAGGGTTTCAAATTACGCCTGATCCGGGTGTGATTGAGGTGAATATTCATCCAGCAGGAAATTGGCAGGAATTGGTTGATATTACCACAACGCTGTATGAAGAGGCGCGGCTTTGTCGTTTGGGGACAGAAAAATATACGTTAGATGGACGGCGAGTGAGTACGGGGGGCGGTGCTCATATTACGATTGGCGGCAAAACTCCATTAGAGAGTCCTTTATTAGGGCGTCCCGATTTATTAAGAAGTTTGATTAGTTATTGGCAAAATCACCCCAGTTTGTCCTATTTGTTTGCTGGGTTATTTGTTGGACCAACCAGTCAGTCGCCCCGTGTTGATGAGGCGCGACATGAGAGTTTGTATGAGTTAGAGATTGCCTTTCAAACGTTAAAACCGGGTGAGGAGGTATCGCCGGAATTAGTAGACCGATTGTTACGCAATCTATTGGTTGATGTGACAGGGAATACCCACCGCACAGCCTTCTGTATTGATAAGCTTTATCCGGTAGAAAATTACCGGAATCAGTTGGGCTTACTTGAGTTTCGGGCGTTTGCGATGCCTCCCCATCTGAGAATGAGTTTACTGCAAATGCTGCTGATTCGGGCGCTGGTGGCGTGGTTCTGGGATCATCCCTATACCCAGAACTTAATTCGCTGGGGGACGATGTTGCACGATCGCTTTCTGTTACCGTACTACATTGGTCAAGATTTGCGGCAGGTAGTCAGCGAGTTACAGGAGGCTGGGTATCCGTTTAAATGGGAGTGGTTTGAGCCGTTTTTTGAGTTCCGTTTCCCGCGCTATGGGGAGATTAACCGAGAGGGAATTGAGTTAGAATTACGACACGCGATCGAACCGTGGCATGTTTTAGGGGAAGAAACGGGTAATGGCGGAACGGCTCGTTATGTGGATTCTTCTATGGAACGGATTCAGGTAAGGCTGCGGGGAGCGATGGGACATTCCCCCAATCGAGATAATTTTTCATCCCGTTATCAGGTTACTTGTAATGGGTATCCGATACCGTTAAAGTCTACAGGAATACCGGGAGACTATGTGGGTGGGGTACGCTTCCGCGCCAGGGAATGTGCGGCGTTATTGCATCCTTCAATTAATTCTCATTCACCATTAGTATTTGACATTGTAGATACCTGGACTCAACGGTCAATTGGCGGCTGTCGCTATCATGTTAATCATCCCAATGGCATCGTTTATGATAAATTTCCCGTTAACCACCGGGAAGCGGAGTCACGTATGTTGGAACGGTTTATTCCTCAGGATCATACACCGGGAATAATTTCGATTCCACCATTATCATTGAGTCTGGAATATCCGTTGACATTAGATTTGCGACGGGTGAATTCGTTTAAGGAAGAAACATACAGCGCTGCGCGCTGTAATATTTACAGATACTGAAAGGCGGCATCAGCAGCTTGATGAACATTAAAATCATGTTTGAGCAACTCTTTTCCTATAGCCGTTTTCACTTTGTGCCACCAATGTTCAAATTGAAGTTTTTCTCAGACGTTCGATAGCTTAACCTATCTAACCTTAGTGGAAATCAAAACCAATCAAGCTAATGTGAAAACAACGCCTATTTATAAGAGACTCATCGCCTTTTCGGGAATGTGTTGCTCAGATGCAGTAAATTTTGATTCCTTGACACGCGATCGCTTAGGAAAGAGAAAATTCATGAAACTTAGTCAGGCTCTTACTCAGAGCGTTTCACTCATCGTCACTTCAGTGGGAATGATTTGTGGTATTGCGACTGTACCTACCTTGGCGGCAGGCTTATTGAGAATGAATAAGTGAATGAGAATGATAATCATCTGGGTGACGATCCAAGAGTCTGTTGGTTATCTTTAATTCTTAAATGCCCCCCAAAGCAGCACCCAGCAAGGGTCGCAAGGTTTTTGGGTCGGCGTGCGATCGCGTCCTATTGAAATTGCCTCTGAAATCCAGTCATGTCTTAGGATAACGCGGTTGATGATGCTGATTTATCGCCCTCGCAGTTATCGATAAACCTTTTTAGCCACTAAAGTGGCTACTACAAACGATCGCACCCTCTCCGGGTTGACTACCCGCTTGATAAGTTAGTCCGCGTAGGCGGACTTTGTTTGTGTAGCTGCGATTTAAATCGCCATCGCATAAAACTAACAAATAAACCCCCCGGAATCCGGAGGGTTGGAGAGATCTCAAAGGAGGAGAGATCAAACCTTCGCTTCTTCTTTCACCAACTTATCCCAACCCAAATCCTTGAGGCTGTTATTGCGACGCAGGGGACGAGTTGCCAACTCCAGAATATCCCGCGCATTGGTAAAGCCGTGAATCTGAGCAAATGTAAACTCAACGGACCACTTGGTATTAATTCCTCGCGCTTCTAAGGGATTCGCATGTGCCATTCCCGTAATTACCAAGTCCGGTTTCAACTCATAAATTCGCTGAATTTGATTGTAGTTATCCGGTTTCTCGATAATCTTCGGTGTCGGTACTCCCATCTCCTGACAGGTTTTCTCCAGCAGATCCAATTCCGCCTTTTGATAACGCTTATCCATATAGGGAATGCCAATTTCTGGACAAGTCATCCCGCAGCGAATCAGGAAACGAGCCAGGGAGATTTCCAGCAAGTTATCCCCCATGAAGAAAACCGACTTACCGCGTATTAACTTGACATATTCTTCCAGGTTTTCCCAAATATTCGCTTCCCGTTCATCTAACCCTTTCGGTTCAATTCCAAACACCGAACAAATCTTCTCAATCCAGGCGCGAGTTCCATCGGGACCAATGGGGAACGGTGCGCCGATTAGTTTACACTTGCGGCGACGCATTAAGGTTGTCGCGGTGCGGCTTAAGAAGGGGTTGACACCAGAGACATAATACCCTTCTTCAATCACGGGGAGTTCCGTATATCGCTTCGCGGGTAACCAACCAGAAACCTTAATTCCTTGCTTCTTCAGTTCTAGGGTAAGGTTTGTCACCACGGGGTCAGGTAACGAGCCAAATAATACTAGGGGTGGGTGATCCACATACTCCGATTCTTCAGCCGCTACCTCTTCTTTCTGGCGTCCAAAGTTGAGCAGTTTGGAAATCGCATTCCGTTCTTCTTTTTCCGCTTCTACTTTTGGTGCTTTACTGGGACATTTGTGAGCCATCGCCGCGAGGACTGTATCTTCCCCTTGAGTGAACGCATAGTCCAACCCATTCGCCCGCGCTGTAACAATGGGAATCCCAAGCTCCGCTTCCAGCTTCGGCGCTAAGCCTTCTAAATCCATCTTAATGATTTCCGTGGTGCAAGTGCCAATCCAGACAATTACACTAGGGTTGCGATCGCGCTTAATCTGTAAACATAACCGCTTCAGTTCTTCGTAGTCATTCAGTTGAGCGGAAATATCTCCTTCTTCTAATTCCGCCATCGCATAACGGGGTTCAGCAAAAATCATCACCCCCATGGCATTTTGCAGGAAATAGCCACAGGTTTTAGTCCCAATCACTAAGAAAAAGCTATCTTCAATCTTCTGATATAGCCAAGCCACACAGCTAATCGGGCAAAATGTATGGTAATTTCCAGTTTCGCATTC
This sequence comes from Coleofasciculus sp., assembly GCF_046565525.1. Taxonomy (NCBI): domain Bacteria; kingdom Bacillati; phylum Cyanobacteriota; class Cyanophyceae; order Coleofasciculales; family Coleofasciculaceae; genus Coleofasciculus; species Coleofasciculus sp. The sequence continues at coordinate 78,704 of NZ_JBKHUP010000013.1, forward strand.
AAACTCTAGCGATTGGGGGTTTTGAAGCGCTGTCATAATTAATTCTCCTCTCTTCGTTTATTAAAATTTTCATTTGTCATTTGTCCGTTGTCTTTCGTAACTGTTCCTTATTTTTTGGTTCTCGGGTTTGGGTGAAGCATTTGGGAAGAAGCATTGATGTGACAGTGACAACAGATAGTCCCCCAAATGCTTCACCCCTACAAACCTACAAACCTAACCACAAATGACTAATGACCAATAACCAATGACTAATTAAACCATCATCAGGTCAAGTTCTTCTTCCTCTGATGTTACCTTGGGTTGTGGGGGATTCAGGTAGAAGTCAGACAGTAAGGAGAACAACTCGCGATCGGGGGAGTCGTTGGGAATGACTCCTTCTGGACGTGCCAATACTTGATCGGCAATATTGAGATAATAATCACACACAGGTGTCAGAGACGGATCAGTTTCTGCCATTTCAAAAATGGTTTTTCCCTTAACCCGAGAGATGCGAATATCTTCAATTAAAGGCAGAATTTCCAACACGGGAATGGGTACGGCTTCAATATACTTATCGATCAGATCCCGCTTCGAGGTACGATTCCCGATGAGTCCCGCTAGGCGCAAGGGGTGGGTACGGGCTTTTTCACGCACGGAAGCCGCAATTCGATTCGCCGCAAATAAAGCGTCGAAGCCGTTATCGGTAACGATCATGCAGTAGTCGGAATAGTTCAGAGGCGCAGCGAATCCCCCACAAACTACGTCACCGAGAACATCAAACAGAATTACATCGTACTCGTCAAAGGCATTGAGTTCTTTGAGTAGCTTCACCGTCTCACCGACAACATAGCCACCGCAACCTGCACCGGCTGGGGGTCCACCCGCTTCGACGCAATCAACGCCACCATAGCCTTTGTAGATCACGTCTTCGGGCCAAACGTCTTCGTAGTGATAATCCTTTTCCTGAAGCGTATCGATAATCGTAGGAATGAGAAAGCCTGTCAGGGTAAAGGTGCTGTCATGTTTCGGATCACAGCCAATTTGCAACACCTTTTTGCCGCGTCTGGCTAAAGCTACGGAGATATTACAGCTTGTTGTGGACTTACCAATACCGCCTTTTCCATAAACTGAGAGTTTCACGCTTCGTCGTCTCCTATCGTTTGGATCAAAACTGGAATGTTGTCGTAGCTATTAAATGAGCTGGCATCTGGGCTTGGGCTGAGTCGTCAGCCGTTGCTTACCGCCTGCTAATCGCATTATTGACATAACTCCTCTGGAAAGGAAAGGGGGAGTTGGAATGGGATGGGGTTTAAGTCTCCATCTAATGACGCCTATGAATGCCTAAAAGCTTTTATGGGTTCAGAATGACTCTGAAGCCAATTTAAGCAAATTATTCGAGTTTTGTGTATTTTATTTATATAAATGTGAACAAAAGCAAAAAATACGGGTAATTGACCTCAAGGCTGACCAAGCTGGCTCACTTTAGTGACCTGATTCCAGCTCAACGCTGACGGGAAATGGGGTATATAGATGGGGTTTGGCGCGATCGCATCCCCTAAGCTCGAAACGCCCTGATCCCCAAAAACCCTAGATTTACGTCAGTTATAGAACCTGCGATCGCGGGTTTGGCTTTCCTTCGGCAAGATGGTTGTAAATAAAGATTAATTTTTGTGGCAGTGATTACACTCGCCGCGATCGGCAACCACTGGCATAGCTTTAAATCTATGGTTGCAATATAAATATACATATAACCAAAAAACCAATGGTGTTGAGATCGTTCACCGGAGAAAGGCGGAGCGGGTTTAGTCACATCCCTTGTGCAACCAAAAAGATAATAGTGAAACCCGCCCCTACGCACGCGCCAGGTTCCCTATTGTTTTTAAATAGCATCAGGATAACCACAACCCAATAGAAAAGCCGCGACGCTTGTTTACTACTAAAATAAGATTACTAGCGCTCCTTTAACTTCAGGCTTAACAGGGATAAAACTATGAAATTTATCAGCCCCAAGGTCGATTATGCCTTTAAAAAAATATTCGGTTCAGAACAAAGCAAAGAGGTTTTAATCAGTTTCCTCAATGCCATTATTTATAATGGAGAGAAAATCATTCAATCTTTGACAATTGCCAATCCTTATAATCCAGGTCAGGCAATAACCTTAAAAGATACTTATTTAGACATAAAAGCTGTTTTAGCTGACGGCTCTGTTGTTATTATTGAAATGCAAATAGCGCGGGTGACAGCTTTTAGCAAACGGATCGTTTACAACCTGACTAAAGCTTATAGTAATCAGTTAGGAATTGGGGAAAATCACCTGATTCTCAATCCGGTGATCGCCGTAACGATTACGGATTTCATCCTGTTTAATAATACCCCAGATGTGATAAATCAATTTGTTTTTCAGGAAAAAAACAAAAATTTTAAATATCCTGATCCAGAATTGCAGCTAATCTTTGTAGAGCTACCGAAATTCAACAAAACATTGTCAGAGTTAACAAGTTTAAGCGATAAGTGGATTTACTTTCTAAAAGAAGCGGCTAGTCTTGATAATATTCCTAATAATTTGGGAGACGTGTCTGAGATAGAACTGGCTTTAAATATTGCTAACCAAGCTAAAATGACAGTAGAAGAGTTAGAAGTCGTGGAGCGGCGGGGGATCATGTTGCAAGATGAGAAAGGGCGGATAACCTATGCGGCAGAACAAGGGGAAGCAAAAGGAAGAGAGAAAGGACGTTTGCAAGAAGCGATTGCTCTAGTTATGCGTTTACTTAAAAAGCGTTTTGGAGAACTGCCAGAGGCGATAAGTACCAAAATTGAAAGCTTGCCTTTACAAGAGTTAGAAAATTTAACCGAGGAGATTTTAGATTTAAATCGTTTGGAGGATTTGGAACGTTGGTTAGACGAACATTCACCGTCTTAATCAGGTTTACGAGAATCTAGGTACGCCAATGGGTTCTCTTGGATCTGGGGTGGAAATTGTAGCAGGAAAATACAAAATAGATTTTGGTGATCACGCAAATGCTTAAATCTATCCTAGAATAATGTTTGTTTATCACCCTCAGTACAATGGCACTGAAATAAGCATTTTTTGATTAACGAAACCTTGATATACCGTAGGGTGGGCACTGCCCACCAGCATACCAGTCAGCGCCATTCACCCTAAGAAGGAGAGAGAGCAACCGGAAGTTGCTTTTTGGAGTTAGGGACTTTCAACCGGAAGTAACTCTCGGAACTCCCAATGACCAAGTTCACCTAAGCGGTTAATCAGTGCTACAGCCGTTTTTTAGCTTGATCATTACTGCTTTCAATAGCAGCAGATAGGATAATCTTATTATACACAGATCAATAGGTAATATAGCTTTCCCAAGCCGAATCCCATAGGTGAGATAAAGCCTCATCTGCTGGAAAAATTTTACTCACATTCTGACTCGCCCAGCCTGAATCAAGTAAAACTAGCCAAGGAAACCACTGACCATATACTGAACGAATTGCCTGTGATGGCTCATAATCTGGATCGAGATGTTCATCAAGTATCTGTCGAACTTATCTCTGGGTTGTACCTGCATCCTGATTATTCAAGTTAGGTTCTATTACAGCAAGCAGTAACTTAGCCAGTCCCAGTGCTTGTTTAACTTCTTTATCTCTCTTGGCAATCGCACAGAATGATAGTATGAGCCTTTCCAGCTTGATAACTTTTGCCCACCCTACCTAAAATTGACGGCTTTCAATTCTGGTAATTGATCTTCTGGCTATATAAGTCAACAATCTTCTTGAACCGAACTAATGTTTCAATCGTTTACGTCGATTACGACGCCGCAAGACTTGTGCTAATCGGATGGCTTCCCGTTCGGCTTTGAATAAATCTACCGATCGCGACGTCAGTAGAAATGCACCCGATGGTTTGTACTGCACCAAAGGTAGCTTAGTGATCTGATATTCACAGACATTAGAGATAATCGCTTGTGTTGACGAGTGCTGCACCTTCTGGAGAGTTCTCCAATCAGTATTAACTTGTGACGCGATCGCTTTGAGTTCTAACAACGCCGCTTCTAGCTCTGTCGATAGCTGATTAATGTGGGAAGCTTGATACTCTAACCGTTTCCAGCCTTCTCGGGTTCGTTGCTGTAGCACCCGCACAGACGATTGAAGCTCTAATGATAAAGGTGGTTGGGATTGAGACGTCATAGGTTGAGGTGGTGCATTGATTGCCATTCGGGAAACTGGATAGGGGGAACGATAACGCCTACGAGGTGGCTTTTTTCGGACGCGAGGTGGTTGACGCTGCATGAACTGGGAACGCAGGAATTGAAGTCCGGCTTGCAGTGTTTTCATGAGGATCTGGCTTTAGTTAGTACAAGTGTACTATATTAAGCGTGAAATAGCAAGAGGTTCCCTCATTGCCAATAAAGAAACTGCACCCCTTACTCAACCCTCTGTCAAGAAAGAAAGCCACAACTAAGAATCCCCCCTTTTACGAGAAAAGAGGGGACTCCCAAGGAATAGATTTAGGATTAGATAGACAGACAAAAGGAATGATACCAAATCCGCCTTTATCACCCCTTTTGCCACGGCGATTGAAATCGCTGCTACACAAACAAAGTCCGCCTGCGCGGACTAGGTTATAACGGGGATAGCTAACCCGGATTTGGTATAATTACGGTGCTAAAGCGTTTCCGCGCAACAGACTACCAATGGTTTTGGCAGTAATTTTGAGCTGCACTAAAGGATTAGCAGGTACAACCGTTTTGTACAAGTAACTGTCAAATGTGAGTCGCTGCACATCCAGATCCGAACACATCTCCACAAATGCTTCACGAGTCGCATCGGAGCGATAGAATACGGTTTGCAGAATATCCAGCACCTTATAGGTGATGCCATATTTCTTATCCCAACGCTTGAGATAAAGCTTGAGGTCATCTTCCGTGGGAATGCGAGTTCCACCATTGGAGGTTTCGACAATGGTTTCGGCGCACATCCGCGCTGATTTTGCCGCAAAGTAAATCCCTTCACCGGAAGATTTCGTTACTGTTCCGGCTGCGTCTCCAACTAACGCCACCCGACCAACAACTCGCCGAGGTCTGGGATGCTCTGGAATCGGGTGTGCTTCTACTTTGATAATTTCACCACCGACGAGTTTCTTGGCTGCACGAGCGCGAATCCCCGCCTGTAGCTTTTTAATTTTGGCTTGGTTAACCTTCATCGTACCCGTGCCAACGGCAACGTGGTCGTATTTGGGGAAGACCCAAGCGTAGAAGTCAGGAGAAACGTCGTTACCCACATACATTTCTGCCAGGTCTTCGTAGTAGTTCATCATGTCCCCTGGTAGGCGAATCCGCTCTTGGAACGCGATCGCATAATTGTAGTCCCCGGCGTCAATTGCCTTAGCCACGCGGGAATTAGCGCCATCAGCACCAATCACCAGGTCTACTTTCAGGGTTTTTTGTACGCCACTGAGACTCCCATCGGAATGGTCGGCGTAGTGAAGGGTATAGGGTTCTGTATTACTTGTGGGAATATCGACTTTATGAACAGTGCCATTAATTAAATTTGCACCCAACTTGGCAGCGCGGTTCCGCATGAAGCCATCTAGGACTTCGCGGCGGCACATGCCAATATATTCGTCTTCTTTTATCAGGTTGATATCCACCTCTATATTCGATGGCGAGATCATTTTCATCTTTCTGACTCGCCGATCGATAATCTCAGGTGGCAGGTCAAATTCACTAACCATACAGAGCGGAATGGCTCCGCCACAGGGTTTAGCATTGTCTAGCTTGCGCTCAAACAAATAGGTTTCGATTCCGGCTTTTGCTAGAGTCTCTGCGGCAGACGAGCCAGCAGGTCCTGAACCAACAACTGCAACCCTTAGTGCAGGCATGTTTTCTCCCAATCGTTTTCGAGGTACGGATGGCATGGTATCACGGACGTCTGGCTGATTTCATCACTTAGGTGCGATCGCGGCTCAATTTGAAATACAGCTTAACAATTCGCCGTAATAAAGCTTAATATTTGTCTTATGTCCTTTGTCTTGTGTCATTTGTCAAGAGACAGGCATCTCCATCGTTACAATTGAGAAAACTGTTCAATCCAATACTGGTATGTCAGCACCGCACTTGTCGCCAACACAGACAAGACAAATACTGGTATGTCAGCACCGTACTTGCCGCAAACAAGGTGCAGCAAAAGTCTTGGCAGCGTTTCAAGCCTCTGTTGTCAATGGAGTTACAGTTAGCGGTAGCCGCTGTCTAGGAGAATGTGGCAACGGTCCGATAGTCGTGGTTCTGCCTGAAGAAACCTGGTATTGTCGCGTTCACCCCGATGAAGTTCCCGCCGTAGTACAACGGCATATCAAAGACGGACAGCCCGTGAAGGCGATGCTTTATCGCAAGTACCATTGACCGAAGAAAGGCAGATGGCACAAGGGTGGGTTTTGTTGAGAGGTTATTGGTAGATACCACACCCCTATTGACTTCCATGGTATTCGTGGGTTAAAAAGGGAACATCCAAAACTTCACCGTCAACCTCTCCCACCTGAACCTTAAGACCAACGCCTCCAGCTTTGGTGCGGATATAGGCTAAACCTAAGTAACCTTGTTCCGTTTGAGTACAACTGGTTAACTTGCCTACTTTTTCCCCATCCACGGTTACCACGGTTCCCGGTTCCACAGGTGCTGGTAAACGCACTCCCCACAATTGCTGCTTGACACCCTTGTAAGTATTTAACCGCGCGATCGTTTCTTGACCGATATAACATCCTTTATCAAAGGAAATCGTATTCCACAACCCAGCTTCTAGGGGATTATAATCCTCTGTCAGTTCGTAATCGGGAAGTGGGCGCCCTTGTTCAATTCGCAACTGCTGCCATACGCGATCGCCCATTGGTGTAGCATTGGCTGTAGTTAAGGTTTGCCATAGCTTTGCCCCATCGCTGGCGGGGACAATTAAGGTATATCCAGGGAGTGCCAAACCACTTCCTCTAGCAATTCGCACATCTATATCATTTAGGTTTAGATGTTGATGACTGCCATATCCCTCTCCAATCGGCAACTGGACACCTAGCTTGGTCAAAAGGGTATCACTTTCAGGTCCAACTAGGCTAAAAATAGCAGTCTCATTCGAGATATCTCCCAATTCTACCCGATCCATAGGAAAGATATAGCGATCCAGCCATTCTAGTAACTGTTGACGCCGATTGGGAGATACTAAAAGTAATACCGCATCTTCAGTAACGTAAGTGGTTACCAGATCAATAGTACGGGCAGTTGAGGTAACAAAAACCGTATCACAACCTTGTCCTGGTTTCAGTTTCTGGAAATCATTGGTACTTTGATTATGCAAAAAGCGCAGTCTATCGTCATCGGAGATTTTCAGCAGTCCCCAATGGGATAGGTCAACTAAAGCCACCCCTTGACGCGCGGCTTGTATAGCGGCTGCATCATTGCCGAAACTGGTTGGCACTTGCACTTGGGCAACTGGCTCAAACGTTGCTCCTGCACTACGCTGCATCTCTTGTAAGGCTTGGCTCATACGTCAAATTCTGTAGTTAACCCAATACGGCTTGGTTCATAAAAATTGTAGAGTAAAAGATGAACATAGAAAACAGTCATTGGGAATTTGAGAAGAAGTTAACTGCTAAAATCTTTCTGTGCTTGCAGGTGGGTGACTATATGGTGTACTTTAGTTGATGGGTTATCACTCTCTGATAATTGCTTTTCTAATTTTTGAGCATTCGCAATAGCTTGATTAAGTTTTGGTTTCAGTAAACCGTAGTAACCTGATTGGCTTTTATCATAATCTTCAATGCCGACTTGCTTCAATTCCCTATTTAACTGCTCGATCACTTGTTTGCAATTTTCAAAGGGACTACTCGTATAGCGGTAATGGAGTAAAAACCAAAACTCAAAACAGGGAATAGACAAAATTGGCTTAATTGAATATCTATGGGCGTTCTCTCTAGCTTTCTTATATTCTGGTCTATCCCCATCAAAGATGCAAAAGACCTCCTCATAATCATTTTCATTACAGAGCTGAATAGCATTTTCAACGATATTGACGCAAGAGCCACCAGAACCTGAAACTACCTTTATGTTAGTTGTAGGTAATTTTAAATCATCTTTTAAGTCAGAAAAATAATTGTATTCTGTTTCACCTTCAACAACAATGAGAATAATTTTCTCGGTTGCCTATACCGTTTTTGACGCCTTAGTTTTTCCTCAGGTTTTCCTCGCTGCTTTGGCATAGTTTAAATATTGAGTCCACCGACAAATGGAATAGCTCCATATCGACCTTTTAGATAACCTTTTTGTAGGGATTCATCCTCACAAGGCTTAAATTCATGTAAGGAGTAGAGCTTGGTCATACTTTTATCTTTTTCTGTAAACCATATCTGATCGGGACGGAAAATTTCTCCATCGAGAAGACTCGTATCATGAGTTGTAAATATCAATTGAGCATTGTTTTTATTTATATCTGGATTATTAAAGATTCTAGCTAAGGCTGTTGACAAAACTGGATGTAGGCTTCTATCCAGTTCATCAATCATTAAAAGCTCTCCATCTTTAAGAACGTTCAGCCAAGGTCCAGCAAGTTCAAATAAACGTTGTGTTCCTTCAGATTCATCACCCATGTCCAGTGGTACAAATTTTTCAGAATCCATCATCTTATGCATAGCTTGAATCCCTAAAATATGAAAGTCATCCGCATTCATTTTTGGAGTTTTATTATTATTTTCGTTCCTTTGAATAACGTCTGTGATATTTTCAAATACTGTTTTAATTTCATCTGGCAAGGACGAAAAAGAGCGCATTTCTATCTCTATATCTGATATACCAATATCTGCTTGAATAAGAAGATTAACAACTTCTTGGCAAAATTCTTTGTCTTCCTGACATCTATGAGCAGTGTATGGACTAGAAAAATCTGGACTAATCAGATTTAAGTTTGTTCTAAACCACTGAAATACTTCTGTAAGCTGAGGATGATTATTTTGGGCAGCATGAGATAGAAACAAAGAATTGGGGCGCACAAATTTTTTAATTCGTTCCTTTTCTCCTTTTAATCCTGTTCCAAACGACCATTCATAGCCATCATCTGCCTTGAAGTCTGGATTTTCTGGATTGTAAGTACGAGAAAACCAAGTCTGGGCACGCCCTTTAGGATAGGCAAGTAGCCATTCTTCATAAACTCGCTTTTCGTCTAAAGTCAGTCCGTATTCATAACGAATTTGATTATTTATAAAAATAACTTCAAAGCTAGTGGGTTGCTTTTTGGATTCAGCATTCAACAAAAATGGTTCAATATCAAACTTATCACCCATTTGCATACGAGATGCTGAACTAACCACAATATTCCGTAATGTCTGCATGGCTCGCAGTAAATTACTCTTGCCAGATGCATTTGCACCATAGATTACAGCACTGGTGAGTAAGTGTAGATCCTTCGTTCTTGGCATAGGAAAACTATTGCTATGGAGCATCACTTCATCTTCCGAAGCCACCATACTTAAGGTTTGCCGTTCTTTAAATGAACGATAATTTTCTACACTGAACTCAACCAGCATACCTGATGTCTCACTTCATTAACTATCGAGTCTCATTCAAACATTACACCAAAAACCCTATTGAACACCTAATTAGATGGAGTAGGGGCGCACCGACGTGCGCCCAGAAATCAGTAAAATCTATTCCAAAATTTTAGCTGTGTCATGCCACTACAAGTAGAGGCTATACGTAATTTCCTACTAGCGGCAGAGCCGCTGAATAGCATTTCCAGCTAAAAGCTGGAAACGAGAATTGGTAAGGGTTGTGGCTTAAGTTGACACGCATGACCGACGTGTGCCCAGAAATCAGTAAAATCTATTCCAAAATTTTAGCTGTGTCATGCCGCTACAAGTAGAGGCTATGCGTAATTGTTTACTATACAATCACCGGATTTTTCCGATTCTCTGTAGAGGCTTTCGACTTTTCCTGCTGTGCTAAAAACTCCGCCAACTGTCCCTCAATCTGCTCCCTAACAATATGACGATATTCCATAAAATGCTCGTTGTGAGCGCAAACAATTAAATAATGCTCCCAAACCGCCGGATTCCGCCGAATCATACTAAACAAATGATGCCAAAACTTCCAGCGTGTTTTCCGTTTCACTCCCTGTCGCCAACAGACAATCGCCACTGCCTTTAAATCCACCCAACTCGGCAATTTAAACGGGGGTTTACACTTCGGTTCTCCCAGTTTAAGAAAATACCGATACACCCGATCTAAATATTGCTCTGGCTCATATAATTGCCAAAACGCTTCAACATATTCCCTGGCAATTTCTTCTAAAGGTCGCGTGGGGATAAAATTCATTAAAGTCGTCTGGTTAATATTGCCATCTTTCCCCCGGAGTCGTCCCTCCTTATCCAATCGATGCCACAAGGCTGTATTGGGTAAGGCTTGCAACATGGCAAAGGTTGTCGTTGGAATTCCCGTCTGTTCCGCAAATCGGACAATCCGCGAACCGGCACCAGATTTCTCGCCATCAAAGCCGACAATAAAGCCAGCAATCACCCGCAATCCAGCCTCAGTAATAATATCCACAGATTCCGCCAGTGAACTGCGGGTATTTTGGAATTTTTTAGTCAACTGTAAACTATCCTCATCCGGTGTTTCAATTCCCAGAAAGACAGCATCAAAATAGCACTCGACCATTAATTGCATGAGTTCGGGATCTTCCGCCAAATCAATGGAGGCTTCGGTATTAAATCGGAAAGGATACTGGTGTGCTTCTTGCCAAACCTTTAATTCTTTCAGCAATAACTTGACATTCCGTTTATTGCCAATGAAGTTATCATCGACCATAAACACACCCCGCCGCCATCCCAGTTCATAGAGATAGTCTAATTCTGCCAATAACTGGGCGGGTGTTTTCGTCCGGGGCTTGCGTCCATAGAGGACGATAATATCGCAAAATTCACATTGAAACGGACAACCCCGCGAGAATTGCACCGACATTGAATCATAAGCGTCAAATTCCAATAAATCAAACCGAGGAATTGGCGTGGTTGTCACATTCGGCTTTTCCCCATTAGCGCGGAAGATTCCTGTCTCATCTCCCCGTTGAATCGCCTCAACAAACAGAGGTAATGTAATTTCGCCTTCATCTAAGATCAGATAATCAGTCCCCGCCTCCTGCACCTCATCGGGAACAGAGGTAGGGAAAGGACCACCACAAGCGACACGCTTCCCTCGCCGTTTAGCTTCCCGGATTTGCGCCAGTAAATCCCCTTTTTGCACAATCATCGCCGAGAGAATCACAATATCCGCCCATTCCCATTCCGCTTCAGTGACGGCTCGGATATTGCGATCAACCAGTTTAAACTCCCACGTCTGTGGTAAAATAGCCGCAACAGTGACCAACCCTAACGGAGGAAGTAAAACTTTGCGATCGACTAATTCTAATATTTTTTCATAAGACCAGAATGTCTTGGGAAAAAGGGGATAGACAAGTAATGCTTTCATATTAGAACTAAATCACCTAAACTTTGGCATCGGATAATAGTACAAGTTTTAACACAAAAATCCGGTTAGATTAACAAATCCAACGTCATGAATTTCGAGTGAGTGCTTTACCCCCTAAAGCAAACTTGTCAGGAGATAACTTATCGTTTCTCGAATTCTACAAAACCTTCCCTCAAAACCTCTCAAATCCTCTGCGCCCCTCTGCGTACCCCTCTGCGTACCTCTGCGTTGAAAAAATATAATCTTCACTCCATCATGCCAACCTCTGACCTAAAAATAGTCTCCCTACTCCCCAGCGCCACCGAAATAGTCGCCGCCTTAGGCTTAACCGATGCAATTGTCGGGCGATCGCACGAATGCGACTATCCTCCCGAAATCCAGAATCGCCCCGTTTGTACCGAGGCGCGACTGGATGCAGAAAAACCCAGCGCCCAAATTGACCGGGATGTGCGTCGCTTAGTCAAGGATGCCCTGAGTATATACCAAATTAAAATCGATATCCTGGAAAAGTTACAACCCACCCATATTGTTACTCAAGATCAATGTGATGTCTGTGCGGTAAATTTTCCAGAGGTGGAGAAAGCGGTTGCTCAACTCACCCGTAGCCAGCCGAAAGTGATTTCCTTGCAACCGAATCAACTTAGCGAGGTTTGGGCAGATATTGAACGAGTGGCGGCTACATTAGGGGTAGACTCGCAACCCTTACTCAGTCAACTCCAGTCTCGTGTGGAGGCGATTCAGCAAAAGACACAGAACCTATCCCTAGCAGATCAACCCACAGTCGCCGCGATCGAATGGACTGATCCGTTAATGGCGAGTGGAAACTGGATTCCCGAATTAGTTGATATGGCGGGGGGTCATCATTTATTTGCCGCCTTGGGTAAGCATTCACCGTACTTAGAATGGGACGCACTGTTGAAAACTGACCCCCAGGTTATGATTATTATGCCCTGTGGTTTTGATTTAGAGCGCACCCGTAAAGAAACCCAGCAGTTAAGCCAGCGTCCAGAATGGTCAGAGTTACAGGCGGTACGGAATAAGAGAGTCTATATTACTGATGGGAATGCCTATTTTAATCGTCCAGGACCCCGATTAGTTGATTCCTTAGAAATTTTGGCAGAAATTCTGCATCCGGAATTATTTAGTTTTGGCTATCGGGGAACGGGTTGGGACGTTGTAGAGACGCGCCATGCTACGTCTTGAATCTTGTGTAGGGGCGGGTTTTACGACTAACATTTCTTACCTCGTAACCGATGTAACTAAACCCGCCCCGACTAGGTTATCATATCTATCGAAAACGTTATTATTTCGGGTTTGCTGCACATAAATTAATTGGGCGCACGCCATGCGATTGGGCGCACGCCATGCGATTGGGCGCACGCCATGCGATTGGGCGCACGCCATGCGCCCCTACGGTACGTCTTCCCTTGGAACCATCTGCCTTCAATACATGATATCACTAGGCTGTCCCCGGATACCCCCATCCCTGCACCTGCGTTCCTATCAGCAACAAGCGGTAACCAACTGGTTTGGCAATCAGGGACGTGGTACGCTGAAGATGGCAACAGGGAGTGGCAAGACAATTACCGCACTCGCGATCGCAACCCAACTCTATCACCAAATTGGCTTACAAGTCTTACTCGTTGTTTGTCCCTATCGCCATCTGGTTACCCAATGGGCGCGAGAATGTCAGACGTTTAATCTAAAACCGATTCTGGCGTTTGAAAGTGTACACCATTGGCAAAATCAACTCTCTTGTGCCCTTTATAACTTACAATCGGGTAATCAATCCTTTCTGACGATTATCACCACCAACGCCACATTGATCACAGAGAGGTTACAATCTCAACTCAAGTACCTTCCCCCAAAAAGCTTAATTGTGGGTGATGAAGCCCATAACTTAGGGTCTCGACGCTTGGAAGAAAGTTTACCACGCAACATTGGCTTACGGCTTGCCCTATCGGCTACACCAGAACGCTATTTTGATGAAGAAGGAACCCAAGGGTTATTCAACTATTTTGGCTCAGTCTTGCAACCTGAACTAACTCTAGCCGATGCGATTCGCCAAGGGGCATTAGTTAACTATCTCTATTATCCGATATTAGTGGAATTAACCGAAACCGAATCAATCGCCTATGCCAAGTTTACTAAACGCATTGGCTGGGCGCTAATGGATAATCAAGATAGCGACATCCAGAATAATGATACTGTAACCGCCCTCTTAATGCAACGCGCCCGTTTAATTGGGTCAGCCGCTAATAAGTTAACCGCATTGCGAGAGTTAATGGCACAACGGTTAGAAACTTATCACACCTTATTTTATTGTGGAGATGGTTCAGTTGAAGGGAATGTGAGTCAGGAAACCACTCGTCAATTAGCAGCAGTAACCCGGTTATTAGGAATTGAACTGGGATATCGGATTAATACCTATACAGCAGACACACCGTTAACGGAACGAGAGGAATTGCGTCATCAATTTGAAACCGGGAAATTACAAGGATTGGTGGCGATTCGCTGTCTTGATGAAGGAGTAGATATTCCGGCGATTCAAACGGCTGTTATTCTTGCCAGTAGTGGGAATCCCCGCCAGTTTATTCAACGACGGGGGCGGATTTTGCGTCCGCATCCTGATAAGGAACGGGCGACGTTATTTGATATGATTGTTCTCCCTCCAGATTTAGGGCGAGAAACCTTAGATGTGGAACGGAATTTACTGAAAAAAGAGTTAAAACGGTTTTTAGAGTTTGCTGACTTAGCTGATAATGCGGGAGAAGCCCGACTGAAATTGCTGCAACTTCAAAAACGGTATGGGTTGCTGGACCTATAAAGTTCATCACCCTAAATCCGATTTAACCCAATCGGTAGGGTGTTGGGGCGGGTTTTACTGTTATCGTTCCTGGTTTACCCAGATGTGACTAAACCCGAAGGTGTAGGGGCGGGTTTTACTGTTATCGTTCCTGGTTTACCCAGATGTGACTAAACCCGCCCCGACTAAGCCCAATAATTAAGTCGTTAAACTCTCCTCTTCTGTCTTAGATTTCTGCTGGGCTCTCTTGAATTTCTTGTGGGCTAACCAACCGAGTCCCAACAATCCCAATGCGGCGGATGAACCGGGTTCAGGAACCGACTGCGGTTCTGACTCCAGGGCTAAGAATGCATCGGTAGCGAGTTGTTCATGGGCGACGGTGGTTGGGTGAATCCCATCCCAGAATAAATACTCGTCTGGATTGTCACAGACTTTAAAATCTTGTGTTCCATCTAATTTCCCGTCATCCTTGAGGGGTTCAATGCAAGAGTCGGTGACATTGGTGAAACCCTTTGCTTCTGGATTGGCGATGGTTTTATTCAGGAGCGAAAAAGCATCAAGCTGTACGATATTGATGTTATCCAATTGACTCAAGTTATCAAGACTTGCACCTAATAGAGTGTTATGGGTCTGAGATAATGAGGTAAGAGCCATGGACATGTCATTACCCATGCTCAGTACGCGAGGGGTTTTGCCTAAATCTGGCAAATTGGGTACGAGGAAATTACGCGCCCCTAAATCGTAGAGCGTTTGTACCGCTTCAGCTAAATTGCCTACTGTTTGCATGGGGTTAGGGTCAGATACAAGCTGATAATCATTAGGACCTCCCCATACAATATAGAGTGCATCCTCATCGGCTTGTTGACCCGCTACCGCTAGGTCATCTTCAAACCAATCAACCTGAGTTAATATTCCTGGTATCAGTTCACCAAGCTCACCCACCCCTTGAGTACCCGTTTGAGCTGCACCGAAGGCGAAGTTTACGCTGTTGGTAGCTGTCGCACCATTAAAGAATGGGCTAACTTGAGGTTGACCGTTAACGAATGCGATAGGAGAAGGTATATTAGAACCGGGAAACAACACGGATAATTCTGTAGAAGGTATCAGATTTATTCCTAAATCCTGTGCTAAATAATCGCTCCAAACTAAATCATTAGAAAAACGTCCGTCCTCGTCGTAGGGAGGAATCGTAGGTTCAACGGGTATTTCAAGTTGTTCAGGCAGTAGAATATTAGCGGCAGTTGTGGCATTGTAAATGTTACCGGGATCTGAGAGACTATCCCCAAAGACATACAGTTTGCTGAATGTAGCCGCTAAAGCCTCTGCGGGCAACATGAAGGAAAGGACGGTAAATCCTAGAGCGACGATTGGTTTTTTCATGAGAGGTCTTCACAGTTATTACTAATGTGGACAATGAGGTTGTGGCATAGACTCCCTGGAAAATCAGGGTATCGTCTGTGCCTCAATAGGTTTGTATGCAGAGAATTGTGATGAATCTTTATGGGGTTATAACTAACCTAGCCTACCCACCATCAGGTCTTAGGTTGTTATAGTAGAGAGTGACATCAAAACAAGGTAGAAAGGTGATGAACAATAACGACCACCTAGTCTTACCGATAATCATGTATCCGTGAGCTGTAACCGTCACAGACCATGAACAACCTTCTCAAGTCAGCTTTTAATCCTACTCCTTAAAAGCCAACAAAGCGACCATCGTTTAACTAAATGCATGATTCTTCATGAACAAACACCCTGCTTAAATTAAGTATACATTACATTATTTTCCTCTGGGAGTAAATACAACACATAAGTTAAAGATTTCATAAAGAAATACAAATAAAGAATGAATATAATCGTAATTTAAGGTTTCGTCAACCCCCGATGTGATGACTTTTAAATATCCAGACATAGCCACTCAAGCAATCTCCAGAATTTTATCGGAAAAGCGTTCCGCCTATAATCGACAGGGGGCGTTATTTGACGTACAAGAACCGATTACCAGTGCGTCGCCAGAGGTGCGTCAGATTATAGAGAGAGTGTTACAAGCCGAAAAAGATAAGCTTTATATGAAGATCCCCCGCTATATTAATGATGACATCTTGAGAATTGTCAAGGAAGAAGTACAATGAAGTTGAGGTCAATCCGGCTGTGCAACTTTCGCCAGTTTTACGGTAAGACACCAGAAATCACTCTGGCAACTGGCGATCGCAATACGACGGTGATTCATGGGAACAACGGAGCCGGAAAGACTACGCTATTAAATGCCTTTACCTGGGTTCTGTACGAGAAATTCACGGCGGCGTTTGCGTCTCAAGAACAACTGGTGAACAAACGGGCAATTAACGAAGCCGCCCTGAAAGAATCGGTAGAATGTTGGGTAGAAATTGGTTTTGAGCATCAGAATAAACGCTATCAGGCAAAGCGACTGTGCCGTGCTTACAAGACGGAAGCGGGGGTGGAACAGGGTAAAAGTGAACTATACCTGCAAATTGCCGATGATGATGGTCGCTGGCTCCTACCGCAACAACTGCCAGAGGATATCATAGGGCGCATCTTACCTGCAAGTTTACATCAATACTTCTTCTTTGACGGGGAGCGGATCGAGCAAATTGTCCGATCTGATAAAAAAGCCGACATTGCTGAAGCGACGAAGACGTTGCTCGGCGTCGAGGTGTTAAATCGCTCAATCAAGCATCTCAAGGAAGCCAGAAAAAGCTTAGAATCTGAATTATCTTTAATTGGCGATTCAGAAACTCAAAAACTGCTCAAAGAACAAAAGCAACTCGAACAAAAAAGTCACAACCTGGCAAATCGACAAGTGGAAATTGACCAGGAATTAGCCCACCACGATGAATTAAAGCAAACCTTGAGTAGTCGCTTATTAGAACTCGGTGGCGCGACAGAGTTGCAACAGCTACGGGATGAACTCGAAGCGCAGCAAATATTACATCGAGAACAGCTCAAACAAGCCAAAGATAGCCTCAAACGTATCCTGTCTACACGCGGCTATACCGTGTTGCTATCGCAGATGATTACAGACTTTCACTCCATTGTCGAAGAGTTGCGATCGCGCGGCGAACTTCCGGTGGGGATTAAACAGCAATTTGTCCAGGATTTACTGCACAGCCAGCGCTGTATCTGTGGTACCCCATTACAGGAAGGAACCTCAGCCTATCAGCAGGTTGCAGCCTGGATGGATAAAGCCGGATTAGCTGATGTGGAAGAAACGGCGATTCGTTTAGGAGTACAGGTTAGTGAAATTAAACGGCAAATCCCCGGATTTTGGACAGATATTGATCAGCAACAGATGATTCTATCTCAAGAACGAGCAGAACTCTCTCGCATTGAAACCCAACTCGATGATATTAGAAAGAAACTGATCACGTTTCCAGATGAGGATATTAGTCAACTGCAAAAGCGCTTAGATGAAATCGATACAACCTTTCGCGATTTAACCTTAGAAAAGGGTTCAAATCAGCATAAAATTGAACAGTTAAACACTGATATCCAAGCCATACTCAAGCAAATTGCCAAGCATAAAATGAATGAAGCGAAACAAGCCTTGGCGCAGCGACGGATTGCTGCAACTCAGGATGCTATTGAACGGTTAATCGAAGTCAGAATCCGACTAGATAATCAGTTTCGCACGTCATTAGAAAAGCGAGTCCAGGAAATTTTTGCCGGGATTTCCTTCACCCCCTATCTCCCTAAACTGAATGAGAACTATGAATTAACTTTAGTGGAAACCACCACGGGAAACGAGGAAATCGTGGCGGCGTCTACAGGAGAAAACCAAATTCTCAGCCTTTCTTTTATTGGTGGAATTATTGATCGGGTGCGGGATTGGATTCAAGAACACGCGCTGATGGGACCCGACAGTAGCACATTTCCCATCGTTATGGATTCACCCTTTGGCAGTTTAGATGAAATTTACCGCCGCCAAATTGCTCAAACCCTTCCTACTTTAGCTAATCAGTTAGTCGTGTTAGTCACCAAGACTCAATGGCGAGGGGAGGTGGCGAAAGAGATGGAACCCTATATCAGTCGAGAATATGTCCTGGTTTACAATTCACCCAAACCAGAGTGCGATCGCGACTGGATGGAACTAGGAGGCGTTCGTTATGATTTAGTCAAACCGAGTCCGAATGAGTTTGAATATACAGAAATTGTGGAAGTAGAGTATGTGTTTTAGTGAAGCTGTTTAACCGGATTGGATAGTATAGGGTTATTCAATGTCTTGATATTTATCGGTTTAGTATAGATTTGCCTGAATAGTCTCATAACCAATGACCATTATTACGATTCGGGAACAGCAGTCAACGGATAGCGGATTTACTGCGACTCTCAGTTTTGATGGGCGGGTGAATTATCCCATCGCGATTACTGATCCTTTCACCCCGAAACAAGAACAGATTCTGGAATGGTATTTTGAGGAATGGCTGGTTTTTCCCCAATTGGGAACAGTGAAGGCGGAACAGGCGAAGGAATCGGTTAAGGCTTACGGGGAACAATTATTTGAGCAGGTATTTAGAACCAATATTGACGCCTATAGCGAGTATCGGCAAATCCGGGGGAATTTAAGTCAGATTCTAATTGAGATTGAAAGCCAGACGCCAGAGTTTCAAGCCCTCCATTGGGAAGCCCTGCGTGATCCGGATTTACCCCGTCCCCTGGCGGTGGATTGTCTGATGCTGCGGAAGCATACTAAACCGGTTCCCATTGGCGCAAGTATGCCAGCATTTCCGGTAATTAATTTACTCTTGGTGACAGCACGACCGGATCAGGAAAGGGATGTAGGCTATCGTACCATTTCCCGTCCCTTAATTGAAGCGATTGAGACGGCAAAGTTACGGGTGAATGTGGAGTTATTGCGTCCGGGAACGTATCAAGCCTTATCGAAACATCTAGAGGAGAAAGGGGCGGGATATTATCATATTATTCATTTTGACGCCCATGGCTCATTGATGAGTTATGACCAAGTGCACAAGGGGATAGAAAAGAAGCGGTATACATTTCAGGCGCGGTGGGGGCGAGAGGATATTTCTCCATATCCGGGAGTGAAGGCGTTTCTATTTTTGGAGGGGGAAACTCAGGGAAAGGCTGATCCGGTGGAGGCGTCAGAATTAGCCAATTTATTAACCGGAAAAGGAATTCCCGTCTGTATTTTAAACGCCTGTCAATCCGCCAAACAAATCCGAGGAGATACATCAAACCCCGCACCCGTAAACCCGGTAAACCCGGTAAACCCGGTAAACCCCGTAAACCCGGTAAACCCGGTAAACCCCGTAAACCCCGTAAACCCGGTAAACCCGGTAAACCCCGTAGGGGCGAAGCATTCGCGCCCAGATATGTCGGTTGTTTCATCAAATGAAAACGCGAATGCTTCGCCCACACCCACATCAAACGCGACAACATCTCCCATCCTCCATCCCCCATCCCCAACATCGCGCCCAGATATGTCGGTTGTTTCATCAAATGAAAACGCGAATGCTTCGCCCACACCCACATCAAACGCGACAAC